>JAUZOB010000299.1 GCA_030706665.1 Bacteroidota bacterium | reverse complement strand
GAATAACCTGTTCGATGCCAGCTTTCAACTATCCTACATGGCAGTAATCGGAATCGTATATTACCACCCTCAAATCAACAACTGGCTTTCACCCAAAAACGGAGTTCTGAAATGGCTTTGGGCCACCATCTCTATTTCATTGGCTGCCCAACTCGGCACATTTCCCATTATACTAAAAGATTTCAGTCAGTTTCCGAATTACTTCCTGTTAAGCAACATTCTCTCAATTCCATTATCTTTCATCTTAATGGGATTATCCCTACTCCTTCCCCTCTCGCTTCTCTGGAGCAGCCTCAATCATCTGACAAGTCAAACAACCGCATTCTTCCTGGACATTTTCAATCGGTCCACAATCTGGTTCGAACACTTACCGGGAGCCGTAACACAAGGTTTCCACCCTTCTTCGATAAGTGTTGCAATTTTATACGCCCTACCCCTGATATTCTTCCTTTGGCTAAAAGAAAAAAAAGCAGGCTATCTGCTCGGTATTATCTCGTTATCCATCATCCTGTCCAGCTTTTCATTGTATGATTTGATTCAAGCGGAGCAACAAAACAGGATCATCATCTACAATAATCCCGATCAATTGACCATCCATCTGATCCATGGAAGACAAAGTGACCTGATCATATGGGACAGTTCTGTAAAAAAACACAACAACATTAACTACCTAACCCAGCCTGTTGAGAACAAATACAATCTCCACAAGACCCAACTTCATTGGGTCGGACAATACACATCTTCAGGGATTGCATTTAGCAAAAATTTTCTCTATTTTAATGGAAAGATTCTTTACAATCCGTATAAACAGAGCGATGAGGTACGAAAGAGACCAAGGTGCAATGTCGATTATGTATTTTTAAACAGAATATTTAACAAAAAAGAATTAGAAGATCTAAAGCAAACGTTTCCTGAATCAGAATTTCTGGTCACTGATCGCAGTGTAAGTAAATATATGAAGAAAAAAACATTAATTTTGCTAGACTTGAATTATATCAGCATTCCTGATTCAGGAGCCCTGGAGATTGATTTGAACAGGGGCATCGAAAAACATGATTTGCAAAAAGAGCGATATGTTAGCTTTTTAGCAAAAAAATGAACTATCAAGAGTATTCTACATAAATCTGAACAGACCATGAAAATTGTAATTGTGGGAGCCGGAGAAGTTGGTACCCATCTGGCCAAAATGCTTAGCAACGACGAACACGACATTGTTCTGATTGATGACGATGAAGAAAAGCTCAGGAAGAATACAGCAAATGTCGATTTGGAAGCCCTTACAGGCTCTGCGGTATCTATGCAATCGCTTAGAGATGCAGGCATTTCAAAAACTGACCTGTTTATTGCAGTAACACCACTGGAAGAAAGAAATATAGTAGCCTGTACTTTAGCCCGCGATCTGGGGGCAAAGAAAACAATTGCAAGAATTGATAATTCCGAATATCTGGAGGAAGAAAATCGGGGAAGACTGGCAAAGATGGGGATTGATGAACTGATTTATCCTGAAAATCTTGCATCGAAAGAGATCATCAATGCGTTAAAGATGACAGGAGTTCGTCAAATGCTTGAATTCTGCGGTGGAAAGCTTGTTCTTGTTGCGATCAAGATTCGTGCAAATGCACCGATGCTCAACAAACCACTGGAAGAAATCACGCTTGAGAATGACGAATTCAGAGCAATTGCCATTACCCGCAAAGGACAAACCATCATTCCTAAAGGACAGGATTACATCCTTGAAGAAGACCTCGTTTATTTCTTCACCTACCGGAACAGTTTGCCGAAGCTTTTAAAAGATGCCGGGAAAACAGTTTTCGAAGTCAAAAACGTAATGATTCTCGGAGGAAGCCGAATCGGACAGAAAGCAGCCCTCTTAATGGAAGAACGGGGTTACAATGTCAAAATCATCGAAATAGATAAGCCAAGAAGCTTAAAAATAGCTGATAAACTGCGTAAATCTATCGTAATTCAGGGCGATGGCCGCAACCTTGACCTGCTAAAGGAGATCGGCATTCAAAATATGGACGCTTTTGTAGCGGTCACCGGAAATTCCGAAACTAACATTTTATCCTGCCACCTGGCCAAAAAGATGGGGGTAAAACGTACGGTAGCCGAAGTAGAAAATACAGATTACATGAGGTTGGCCGACGAAATCGGCATTGGCTCATTGATCAACAAAAAATTATTGGCAGCCAGTTACATTTATCGTTTCACCATGGAAGCAGAAGTATCGCAAACACAGTGCCTTACCTCTACTGATGCTGAAGTACTTGAATTTGTAGCAGCACCCAATTCGCAGATTACCCGCAAACCAATCCGAAGCATTTACTTCCCTGAAGAAGCAAAAATCGGTGGTATTATTCGCGGAGAATCGGTATTGATTGCCAAAGGGGAGACACAAGTTATGCCAGGCGACCGTGTCGTTGTCTTCTCATTACCCTCAGTGGTCAAAAAATTAGAAGTTTACTTTAAGTAAGACCCTTTTAACGTTAGTGCGTGTATGTTGAACTATAAGGTCATATTCAGGTATTCCGGACTATTGCTCTTCCTTGAAGGACTAGCAATGTTAGTCGCCATGGTAGTCGCAATCGTCTATAGCGAAGCGGTGTCCGGTCAAATATTTATTGCATCAGCCATAACCATAGGTGTGGGAATGTTGCTTTTAACCTTCGTAAAGCAAAGCTCCCGAAAACCGGAGAAGAAAGATCTCTTTCTCATGACAACATTAACATGGCTGTTGCTATCATTTTTCGGAGCACTCCCTTATGTGTTCTCTTACACCATCCCTTCTCCTGTAGATGCATGGTTCGAATCCGTTTCAGGTTTTACTACGACAGGATCTTCTGTTCTTAACAATATTGATGCATTACCGCACGGAATCTTATTTTGGAGAAGCCTCAGCCAATGGATCGGAGGGATTGCCATTCTGTACACCGCATTTATGGTGTTCCCTTCTTTAAGCATTGGAGGAATGCAGATCTTTATTCTTGAATCACCGGGGATCAAATCAGCGAAATTAAGTCCCCGCATTCGGAAAACAGCATTATACCTGCTGACAATTTATTCAAGTCTGACAGTTCTTGAAGCCATAATACTCACCCTACAAGGAATGAGTATCTTTGATGCACTCTGCCATTCATTTGCCACACTATCCACCGGAGGTTTCTCAACCCATCAGGCCGGAATTGCATATTTCAATTCACCCATGATAGAATATACCCTTATCTTCTTCATGTTCATCGCCGGGATTAACTATGCCTTGCATTTTCTGGCTTTAAATGGAAAGATAAAAAAAGCGATCCGGAATGAAGAGCTGAAATATTATATTGGGGTGATTCTTCTATTCACCGTTTTAATCACCATTGGCCTTCTGAAAACAACCCCGAAAGGATATGAGCAATCGTTTCGGGAATCATTATTTCACGTCGTTGCCATATTGACCACAACCGGATTTTATACCACTAATTACGCTGCATGGTATCCCACTTTGTGGTATATGCTTCTGTTACTCTTTTTCATTGGTGCTTCAGTTGGTTCTACCTCCGGAAGCATGAAACTTGTAAGAATAGAATTACTTTTAAAGGACTGCCTCCTTGAGATCAAACGAATCTTTAATCCCAATGCTGTTATTCCGGTCAGATTCAACGATCGCATGGTTCCTGAAAGATTAATGAACCATGTCGTATCTTTTTTCCTGTCCTATGTTTTAATATTCATCACCAGCTGCATCATCTTCTCGTTGATCGAACCCAATATGCAAACTGCATTTGGAACCGTAGCTGCTTCTTTGGGGAATATCGGTCCCGGATTTGGAAACTACGGACCCGGTCATAGTTATGCAGCGATTCACCCTGCCGGCAAACTTCTCCTCTCGTTTCTCATGCTGCTTGGTCGTCTGGAAATCTACACCATACTGATCCTATTCACCCGGGCATTCTGGAAACGATAGAATAAAGTCAAAACTAAAGAATAATATATTATTTCGTTTAGTCCGAAAATTACATCGGTCAAATGCGAACAATAAAAAGAAAGGGAGTTTCAAAAAAATTGAAACTCCCTTTCTTTTATGTGCTGATGAACCAATCTTATTTCGGTGCCACATCTTCCCGCATAATT
>JAUZOB010000298.1 GCA_030706665.1 Bacteroidota bacterium | reverse complement strand
TTTCATCGAGAGAAATGTTTTTTAAACAAAGAGAGGAATAATCAGAAGAATGGCCTGATATGGAAGGGTCTTCAATTTCTTGAGATTGATTTAGATTGGACTCATCGTTTGGCTTATCTATGATTATTAATAGCTTATATTGCTTTCCTTGGTAGGTGATATTCCGTTTTGTTTCAATGTTTACCCATTTGATTTCGCTATTTTTATCAATAATTCGTATGCTTATTCCCTTGTTAAGGGAAATATTCCTATAAGAATCAAGATCTTCAGGGTTGATTAGAACTTCTAAAAGCTTAGGATTAGTGATAAATTCTTCAGACGAATATCCGCTTATTTTTATACAGCCTTCAGATACATATTTGAATCTGTCGCTTTGATCTGTTATAATAAACCAGATCCCTGATTTAGAAAGGATTTCTAATGCTAAATCATTTGAGATAACAATACTCTCATCATTATACAAATGATTCTTCCTTTTTTCTCCCGTACTCATTTTGAATAATATTAAAATGCTCAATTACGATTTTGATATCCTGATTGAGATCCTCCTTTTGGTGAGGCGTAACTGAATGTTAGCTTTTGCAACTCTTATACGTTAGATTATTTTCTTAATGTTCTATTTTTTTTCAATATAGTGAAATTGTTTAATAAAATCAATAAAAGATTAAACAATACTGGCTTTTTGTCATGTAGTGTTTTCCTAAGAATAACCATATCAGAAAGGTAGCAACAACCTATTTCGTTCGTCCTTTAGACGTGGTTCAGACGTGGTCTGAATATCGAAAGGATAATTGAACCACCCCTGAACTAACTTCCAGGGTCGGGTCATATAGGGCTTAGTTATTGACTTGTTTTAGTTTTATTACCGGATTGGCATGCAAGGAAAGATCAGATCGTTATCATTTATCAATTACATCACCTTAAAGCATATTTAATTTAGTGTTTTAAATTGACATAGATTATAAATCTATTCATATTCGCATGTCAGTAGTTACTGAAATATTCGGTTTTCTATGACCTGAATTAAGGAAGAATTAAATATTTGCGGGACGGAGGTCTGTTGGCCTGAATATGGTGATAGTTTAAGAGACTAGTATTCCTGTTTTAAAAGAATTTTTTGTTTAAAATAATGATCGGTTGTGATTTTTTTAATAACTTGTTAATTGATTTCGAGAGGTAAAGGCAATGATCGGACAGATATTGTATCATTGAATTCCATAAATACAAAATTCAATAACTTTTTTTTTATTTCGAAGGCTGAGTGAATCTTAAATTGATTCGAATCGGGACAAAGGAGATGAGATGAATCAGTTCTGAATTGCTTATAAATTGCCTCAAGTGATATGCAATCGATTAGGTGGAATATAAAACAAGGTTTTGCTAATAATTATTTCAGATTGTAATAACAGGGAGATATGCCAAAACCTTTACCTTGACTTCAATTCAAAATAATGGACATTTGTTTTGATCAGTAATCCTAAATGTAATATAATGATGGAATCAGTATCATTTGTTCCGGTTCATGAAAGTCACCTTGAAGAATTGACCCGGTTGTATAATCACTACATTGAGAATACAACCGTGACATTTCATACGAAATCTTTAGGGGTTGAAGAAATGCGCAGAATGTTGATTCCCTGTGATCAACGATTTAAAGCTTTTGTGATACAACGCGATGATGAGATTGCGGGATATGTCTTTTTAGCCAGATACAAGCCAAGGGAAGCATATGATTCCTCTGCTGAAGTGTCAATTTATTTGAAACCTGATCTTACGGGGAAAGGGATAGGTCCGCAGGCGTTGGGTTTTATTGAGAAAGTTGGGGCGAAGAATGAGTTCCATACACTACTTGCTACTATTGCCGGTGAGAATAGGGCTAGTGCACATCTTTTCGAGAATGCCGGATATAAACAGTGTGCTCATTTGCATGAAATCGGAGTAAAATTTGACAGAATGCTGGATGTCTTAATTTTTCAAAAGATTATTGAAGCACGATAAATGGAGTAACAGACAATTGGAATTGCTTAACCGGGTTTGTAAAGGATTGATTTTGGCAATCGAACGATTCTCTTAAAGGTCAGTTTTTAATGACCTGATGGTCGTGACCCAATTTATTTGCATAATCGTTTCTGAAAAATAAAGAGGTTGACTCAACTGAGCAACCTCCTTATATAATTATTCTCTGAAAGAATCTACATTATTTTTTGGAAGATTCTAGATTTTATATCTCTTCAGAATTTCAATCAGAGTTCAATATCTCCGTTGTGAATTTCATGCCATGGAAGTCCCTGAACATTCAGTGCATCCATGAATGGATCCGGATCAAACTCTTCTACATTAAATACCCCTGGTTTTTTCCATAGTCCTTTGAGGTACATCATTGCACCGATCATGGCAGGAACGCCGGTTGTATAACTTACTCCCTGTGTGCCGGTTTCATGATAGGCTGCCTCGTGGCTGCAGTTGTTATATACGTAGTAGGTTTTATCTTTTCCGTCTTTCGTTCCACGGATTCTACATCCGATTGAAGTCCATCCTTTATAATTTGCGCCCAGATCACCGGGATTCGGAAGTACAGCTTTAAGGAACTGGATCGGAACAATCTCTTTCCCTTCATACATGATCGGTTCGATACCGGCCATTCCGATGTTTTGAATGACACGCAGGTGAGTCAGATATTCCTGACCGAAGGTCATCCAGAAGCGGGCACGTTTCAGGGTGGGGAAGTTCTTCACCAATGATTCCAGCTCTTCGTGATAGATCAGGTAAGATTCTTTCGGACCTATTTCCGGATAGTTCAATGGTTGATGGATTTCGTGCGGTTCTGTTTCTACCCATTGGCCGTTCTCCCAATATTTACCACGTTGAGTAACCTCACGGATATTAATTTCAGGGTTGAAATTGGTTGCAAATGGATGCCCATGATCACCGGCATTGCAATCAACGATATCCAGATACTGGATTTCATCGAAGTGGTGTTTGGCAGCATAAGCAGTATATACACTGGTTGCACCGGGATCAAATCCGCAACCGAGTATAGCTGTTATACCGGCTTCTTTGAAACGGTTCTGGTAGGCCCATTGCCATTTGTATTCGAATTTTGCTTCGTCTTTCGGCTCATAATTTGCCGTATCGAGGTAGCTTACTTCAGTTTCAAGGCAAGCATCCATGATCGGAAGATCCTGATAGGGGAGGGCAACATTCACCACAAGGTCAGGTCTGAAAGAGCGAATTAACTCAACCAGCTGAGGAACGTTTTCTGCATCGACCTGTGCTGTTTTAATTCGATTTCCTCCAATCGCCCGGGCAATGGCATCGCATTTTGATTTTGTACGGCTTGCCATCATGATGTCTGTGAAAACATCCGGATTTTGTGCCATCTTATGTGCAACGACGGTGCCAACACCTCCGGCTCCAATGATTAAAACTCTACCCATTTTATCTTTTTTGTTAATAGATGATTTAATGCTTCTAATTTAAGCGCAAAAGAAAACAAAATTTCTATTCCTGGAAACTATTTTTTTATGATATAGAATACTTTTTCGCTTCAAACTTCGGTTGCTTAATCTGCTGATGTTTAGATTGTCGCTATTTAACTGACGGAATGTATATTTTAGTGATTCCCTGCTATGAATGTGTAACCATAAATGACAAAAAATGTACGGGTTATAAGAGAAAAGATTTTTTTATTTCTCTGTCATTTTTATTCGGAATCTCCATTCTGATTCGCCATTCTTTCGGATACAAATTATTGGAACGGTTCCCCAGATTCTTAATCCAACCGAAAGAGTAGCCTTCATAAGTTAATAAATTGAGCCCGTTCTTTGATGTGTGGGGCTTGATTTCGTCTCTGCGTAGGTAATGCAGGGCTGTTTCAAGATCAACTTCAAGAGTTGGGAACGCGTCTTTATTCAGGAAAGAGGATAATGCCAGTTCATGAGTCGGAAGCAAATTCTTTGCTTTGACCTCGGAAACGGATGTGCCTGTCTTTATCGGATAAAGGATTTTATTCAGTGTATTCAGGACTGGGAGCATCTCTTCGGGGAAAAGATAAAGTGTGTCTTCTTTCTGAATAAGTGTATATTCATCGGATTGACTGAGCCACGATGCAGCCTCTG
>JAUZOB010000297.1 GCA_030706665.1 Bacteroidota bacterium | reverse complement strand
GATCCTCATTTCAATGGAGATGATATTCAACGGAAACTTCAGGAAGCAATAATAAAGTTGCCTGAAAAACAAAGATTGGTTTTTAATATGAAATATTTTGATGAAATCACCTATCAGGATATGTCAAATATTTTAGGAACAACAGAAGGAGCCTTAAAGGCATCATACCACATTGCTGTTAAGAAAATTGAAGACTTTATAAAAAACTCCTGATCATTTTTTTTAAACCTTTTAAGATTTTAAATGTCTAAGAATAAAATACAAATAAAATGCTACCGGAACTTGATAATATGAAGCAAAACAACCCGTTCGGTGTTCCTGAAGGCTATTTTGAAAATTTTTCAGATAGGCTCGAGAAGCGAATCAGGGTTGAAGAAGAACACAAAAATGTGTTCCGGAAGATTGTTGTCGTACTTAAACCCGCAATAGGATTGGCTGCAAGTCTCTTGCTGGTTCTCTTCCTGGTTTATTCTCCTTTTAAAAGAACATCACAGAACACTGCACCTGAGCCCCGGATTAGTGCATCTAAAGGAGCGGAAATGATTCAGGCTGATGTTGAAAATTATTCGCTGATGGAAACTCCATCAGATGAAGTTATAGCATCGGCAACCCATACGGAGACATCAAATAACAAGATAACAACAAATAATAATATCACTCAGAACCCGGAAGAAGTAGGAGCTATTGTAAGCGACTACGACCTGGTATATGCTGAACAATAAATCATGGGAAACATGAAAACGAAAATTTTACTTTTGTTTTTCTTCCTTTCTATTATCCCTTTTGCATCAAAAGCTCAACACGGGGAAGAAGGAGGAATGTGGGAACGATTTAAAGCCCAAAAGATTTCTTTTATTACGTCAAATCTAAACCTTACGCCGGAAGAAGCTCAAAAATTCTGGCCGCTATATAATGAATTTGAGAAAAAGCGTATTGATCTTCAACTTCAAAAGAGGGAACTGGATCATAAGTTTAAAAAGGAATCGTCTACCTTATCGGAAAATGAAGTTGAGAAGATGCTTTCTTCTTTAAATGACATATTCTTTGATGAGGCAAAGCTTTTGAAAGAATATAACAAGAAGTTTATGCAGATTATACCTCCTAAAAAGGTCTTCCTTTTGTATCAGGTCGAAAATCAATTCCGGGCGAATATGATCAGACAATTTAAACCACCTCATCCGGGTGGAGGAAGTCATTGACGGGAAACTATGGATGCTTTTAGCCTTTTATCTTAGAAGTTATCAAGTGAATAAGGCAATATTGATTTTAGATAATTTCAAGTAACAGAACTTCATTTTCCTGATTATAGAAAGGAAACTCATTTCACTTTCAAACTCCGATTTACCACTCTGACGAGCAGTCGCTTTAAGGAGTAGTGAATAAACACAAGCAAATATAAATAGCAAAAGAGGGAGCTCCAAAATGGAGTTCCCTCTTTTTGCATATGTTATCGCATTTAGTGCTAATGAGACTGTTCCGGACAGTTAAACATCATTTCTAATCTTCTTTATTACTGAATAAAGCGCCCTCGTTCCAGAAAATCAATAGTCTTATTAATATCCTCATACATCAAGCGATCAAACTCTACAAACGAGACAACAGAACGATATTGGCTTACAAAATCCTCCAACAGTTCCGATGTTTTTAAGGGACGTCTGAATTCAAGGGCCTGTGCAGCATTAAACAGCTCGATGGCCAATATCTTTGATGTGTTATCTGCAACTCTTAATGATTTTGTGGCTGCATTTCCCCCCATGCTAACATGATCTTCCTGTTCATTGGAGGATGGAATAGAATCAACAGAACAAGGAGTACACAACTGTTTATTTTGACTTACTATTGAAGCTGCAGTATATTGAGGGATCATAAATCCGGAGTTTAATCCCGGATTAGCAACCAGGAATACCGGTAATCCGCGTTCTCCTGAAATCAGACGATAAATTCTTCGTTCAGAGATGCTTCCTAACTCTGCTAACGCAATTGACAAAAAGTCAAGCGCCATTGCAAGGGGTTCACCATGAAAGTTTCCTCCGGATACAATAAGATCAAGGTCAGGGAAGACAGTGGGATTATCTGTTACTGAATTTAATTCGATTTCGACAATACGGGATACATAATGAACAGCATCTTTTACCGCTCCATGGACCTGCGGGGTGCACCTGAAAGAATATGGATCCTGTACATGATTTTTAGGCTGAGCCATCAATTCACTTCCTGCCAGTAAATTCCTGAAGTTTCTGGCAGTTTCGATCTGGCCCTCATGGGGACGAATCTGATGAATCTCTTCGCGGAACGGTTCAATTAGTCCGGAATAACTGTCAAGCGAAAGGGCCCCGATGATATCGGAGTATTTGATGATTCGGAATGCCTTCAACAAGGTATATACTGCATATGAAAGCATGAACTGGGTACCGTTTAACAAAGCAAGCCCTTCTTTGGCTCCTAACCGAATTGGTTCCCATCCATAATCTCTTAAAACATCTGCAGCAGGGCGTCGCTCTCCTTTGTGGTAAACTTCCCCCATCCCGAGTAATGGTAAAAACAGCATTGCAAGAGGAGCTAAATCGCCGGAAGCTCCCAGTGATCCCTGTTCACATACGATTGGTAAGATATCTTCGTTAAATAAGTCTATAATGCGTTCTACGGTCTTTAGCTGAACTGCAGATTTGCCATAAGAAAGAGCATGTGCTTTGAAGAAAAGCATAAGCCTTACGACATCGGGAGGAACTTCATCGCCCACATTGCAGGCATGCGAAACGACCAGATTTTCCTGCAGTTTACTTAAATCCTCCCGTGAGATCTTACAATTGCATAATGCTCCGAATCCGGTATTGATGCCATATATTGGTTCTTCGGAAGCAGCAAGCTTATGATCCAAATATTCCTTACATTTAATGATTAACTCTTTTGATTCATCAGAAAGTTGTAATTTTTTGCGGTTCTCCAGTATATCGTCAACAATATCAAAGGTCAGTTTCTCTGGTGATATAAAATGTATTTTCCCTTTCGTTTTCATAGCTATATCTTTTTGGGGGCAATATTATTTATCTACTTCTTATAAAACAGGATTTTGGAGATTTATATACATTCAATTGCCCTGATACATTCTCGTAATCCTGTTCTAAGCTTTTGTTTCTTACTCGTAAATATCACTTCTTGGGTGATTTTGACTCTTCTGCAATAGAATCATTCCGGAACTACTCCCCGAATATATTAGCTGTTTTGTTCGAATCTTTCTGAATGCGATTACGCTCAACATTGACATTAAATCACTTAAACGTTGATTCACAAATCCAATAGAGTTTTATTAAAACAAGCTATTGATCAAGTCTTATCTGTATTGTTATTCCTTTTTCTGACCGGGGCAATACACACCTGCCAGATTACTCAGAATGCGATTCGCAATCAATCTTAAATGATTCGGTTCCCGATATAAGGCGTATATCAATTTCCAGGAAGGAATAGCAAATAAAAGAATAAGTATACTGCAGAGATGACGTTATTGCAGAATTTATAAAGGAAGTATATCAGGGGAAACGGATGTCTCCTCCTGTAGTTTCGACAAGGCGGGATGTGCGGATTAAATTTAATGGCATATTTTCCTGCGATTAATTATGTCGCAGGAAAATAACCATTTTTTTATTATTTAGAAAGTATTGAGATAAGTTCTACAACATCAACAAGCGATTGCTCTCCGGAAACCATATTCTTTAAAGCTACTTGTTGGTTGGCGATTTCGGATTCGCCGGCAATCACTACAAAGGGGATCTTCTTGCGATCAGCATATCCCATCTGCTTTTTCATTTTTGCAGCCTCCGGATAAAGCTCTGCACTTATTCCGGCTTTGCGAAGCTTGCTTAAGATTGGGAGACAATATTGTTCTTCTTTTTCACCGAAATTAACGATTAGTGCCTTGGTTGACGCGATACTATTGGCAGGAAAAGCGTCAAGCTGCATCATTACATCATAAATGCGATCTGCACCGAATGAGATTCCAACACCCGACATATCCTTCAATCCGAATATTCCGGTAAGGTCATCATATCTTCCGCCACCGCAAATACTCCCGATTTGGACATCTTTTGCTTTGACTTCAATGATTGCTCCGGTGTAATAATTCAGTCCTCTTGCCAAAGTAAGATCAAGTTC
>JAUZOB010000296.1 GCA_030706665.1 Bacteroidota bacterium | reverse complement strand
GGAGGAATCTTTGTTTTAATGATGGCCAGAAAGTAGATAATAAAAAAGCAGGCTTCTCTTAAGAGAAGCCTGCTTTTTTATTATCTACTTTCTGGCCATCATTAAAACAAAGATTCCTCCGAGTATTCCTAACAGATATAGTCCTTTCATCCCTATGTTTTTCTCTTTAAAGGTAACTGCCCCTATTATGAATGACACCATAACTCATAGGCCTGTACTGCCATTCTGTCGACATGTTTGATGATGAATTTGTCGTAGAGTCAGATCTTTTTCTTAACCCATGTTTAACCGACAGTGAAGAAGTTTATATTATCAAAAAATTTCATGCTGTTACGTGATATCTCAACTTCAAATATTTTATCGTTGTAATAAAGCTGACAGATTTTTTTCTTTTTATCGACCCGTCGCAAATATTTCAAGTTAATCAAAGCAGAACGTGAAACTTTTAAAAATTGATATTTTTCCAGATATTCAAACAAACGTCCAAAAGAAACAGAGGTATCTTCTTCTTCTCCTGTAACGAGTACAATCTGAGTTGTTGCCTTTTGAGCATGGCAATAAACTATTTCTTCAGGACGGATGAAGATGAATCCTGATTTGGTTGGAATCCGGATTTTCTCGATCGGATCAAGAGGTATTGTTCGGCCTATTTTGCTCCGTATTTGCTTGAAACGAGATAAAACTTGTTCGATTTCTGGAGGTCCAAATGGTTTCGTTAGAAAATCTAATGGTTCAACATCGAAAGTATCAATTGCTTTTTCAGCATGTGCCGTTGTGAAGATTATTTGACAAGGAATATCTTCTTCCCGAATGATTTTAGAAAGTTCTATTCCGCTTGTATCCGGTAAGTCTATGTCAATGAATAATAAATCAGGGCTCTGAAAACGGATAATGTCGAGCGCTTCTTTTGCATTTGTCGCTTCTCCAATTACTTCCAGTTCATCGAATAACTTCAGGAATCCTGATAGTAATAATCGAGCCTCGCGTTCATCTTCGATAATAACCGTTGTAATTAACTCTTCTCTCATCTTAAATTCCGCTGGTGTGTTCTTGTACAAATGGATGTTCTAGAAATTTTTTGATTTGAAACTTTGACATTTTGAAGGTATAATCATTCCCTTCATGATATAAAGTACAGATACATCTTAATTTATCGATTCTTTTAAGATAGGCCAGATTAATTAAAATAGACCGGTTGGCCCTTACAAATTTGTACTTCTCCAACGTATCTTCAAGTTTCCTTAAATTATAATTGGTTAATTCACTTCGTTTGCTGGATAAATAGATCGACGAATAAGATCCTTCTGCTTGGCAATAAACGATATCCTCAGGACGGATCAGCATGAAACCGGATGAAGTGCCCAGTCGTAGTTTTGGATCTTTATCAGTAGTATCCATTATAATGCTGGCCACATCCTTGTATTTTTCTTCCCGATTCCGGACCTTGTTAATCGCAGTAGATATCTCGTAGGAATTGACTGGCTTTAAGATATAATCGACAGCTGAGTTCTTGATTGCTTCAATTGCATAACAATCATATGCTGTTACAAAAATAATACTGGTGTCAATTTCATATTTATTTACGATCTCGAGGATAGATAACCCTGATTTGCCAGGCATCTGAATATCTAAGAATGTAACGTCGGGCTCTAATTCAAGTATTTTGTATAAGGCTTCTTCTGCATTGGAGACAGATCCAATGATTTCTACATCTTCAATTGAAGAGAGGTGATATTTCATAACTTCTCTTGCAGATTCTTCGTCATCGACAATCAGACATCTTATTTTTTCTGCAGCCATTTTATCAGATCTTATAAAAAATAAGTGTAATAATATTCTTATTTTACGTATAATACAAGAAAACTCTTGACTATATTTGTATTTAATGATACATTTTTCTAAAATAATATGAATAAATCAACGAAGAACACTTTGGCTATTTTGGGAGCGATTTTATTTGCTTTTTTAGTTTGGTATTTCCATACGATTGTAGCTTTTATCCTCATTTCCTTTGTGGTATCTTTGGTGGGACGGCCAATCGTTAAAATTATCTCGAAAGTCAGAATATATAAATATAAGATGCCAATGTCTGTCTGTGCAATGGGGGCACTGTTGATACTTTGGATTATTTTTATCGGGTTCTTTTCGTTTTTTATTCCATTGCTGATTCGCGAATTTCAAAGTTTATCCTCTGTCGATTTGCAATCGATAATATCAGCCGTAGAGGGTCCGACACGGCAGCTTATGCGTTTAGCTTCATCTAATCCGGTTGGAATGGAACATAAAAGTTTTCTGGAGTTGATACAGGATGAACTTAAAAATCTCATTGATTTTTCCAGGATCTCGGTTACTCTGGGGACAATCGTCGGGGCTATTGGGAATATTCTTATAACCTTCTTTTCTGTCTCTTTTATAAGTTTTTTCTTTCTGAAAGATGAGAATATGTTTCTTCGCGGGGTCCTTATGCTGGTTCCGAGCGGATATGAAGAACGCATTGAAAGAATTACTAACTCAGTTGTTATTCTTTTGCGCAGATATTTTATTGGATTATTTTTTGAAATAACATTGATTATGATCCTTGTAACAGTTGGACTTTTAATCGTTGGGATAGGTTTCAGTCATGCTGTTGTAATCGGATTGATCTGCGGAGTGTTTAATGTGATCCCTTATCTGGGGCCTTGGTTGGGAGCTATAATTGGACTGGTTATTGGAGTGGCATTGAATCTTCAGGTGAATTTTGTTCATGAAACCTTACCTCTTTTAGGATACATGCTGATTGTCTTCGGAACGGTTCATCTGATCGATAATATTGTTTTTCAACCGGTGATTTATTCAAGTAGTGTAAAAGCACATCCATTGGAAATTTTTATTGTAATTTTTGCTGCAGGGAGTATGGCCGGAGTTATGGGAATGATTGTTGCAATTCCCTTTTATACGCTCATTCGAGTTGTGGCGCAGGAATTCTTAGGCGAATGGAAGTTGGTGAAAGGGCTGACGGGCAATTTGAATGAGATAAAGGGGGAGAAGTGAAAGGAAACTTCCTTAAATTAGTGGAGATGTATCCTCGGGATCTAGCGTAAGGACTGTTACATTTCTGAAATCTCTTCTGCGGTCAATTTCATAATGCGGTTTTGAACTCATTTTATAATACCGGGTAATTTGTTGCCTTATTTATGAATTACGATTTCTGAAGTGATAAGAATTTGAATAAAATATTCGGTTAAGATTTTGAGCTTTGGGATCGTTAATGGGATGCTGTATTATCGATACTGGTGGCGTAATGCTGAGAATGATTAAAAAGAGGCTATTCTATTATAAAAAATGAAGACTTTCAGATCACTCTGGAAGTCTTCATCAAACAAGTTCGTTACTTTTTAGTCTTAGGTTTTTCAACAGGAGCAGCATTTGGCCCTGTCGCAGTCTTCTGATCCGTTTTTACTTTGAATCCTTTTTCGGTAATTGCTTTACTGATTGCATCCAGGTTAGTGCTGTCAGGATTGAAAGACACTAAAACAGTAGAATCGGCAAATGTGGCATTAACATCCACTACACCAGGAAGAGCTTTGATGCTGTTTTCAACAGCAACTTCACTGGTATCAGCAACCATGCCCACAACCTTTAAAGTCAGTTGGGTCACTTTTGTAGAATCAGTAGCAACCTTTTCAGTGCTTCCTGTTTTCTTTTGTCCGCAAGAGAAAGCGAACATTGCGATTAAAGCTAGAATTAATACGTTCCTCATTGGTCTTTGTTTTGATATTTGTTTTAAACACATATTTATTTTGCCTGATTCAACCTTGTAATCACTTTAAGATCAAACTTAATCTGAAAGCGGATTATCTGAATTGACAGGTAAAAGAAATTAATATCGAAGTGTTTCTCTGGGAAGAATTCTATTTTTCTCCTCTAAAAAGTGTAACTCTTTCCCAAATTAATACTCATTTCATCAGTTCTGGAATGAACTCTAGGCTTAATGCCCCGCATTCAAAAAATAACTGCTTTATCACAAAATCACTGTGAATTTACGAAATAGAAGCAGCAATTGATATGATATACTCAAATTTTTTTTACGTGTTTTATGGAGCAATTCTAAATTAAATAGCAGAAGAATATCCCTTGTTGGTGTTTTATAGGATCTCAAAATAATTTTTTGTGAATG
>JAUZOB010000295.1 GCA_030706665.1 Bacteroidota bacterium | reverse complement strand
AAGTCAATGTAAAAAATTAGAAAAATCGTTTAGTTTTATTTACAAATGGGCTAAAATAGAAGACCATTAACAAAAGTTTACGATTCGGAAGTCGAATTTTATATCGAATATTGCATTTATTGAATACGAATTCAATTTGTATTCAATCTGTATTCAATAAATCTCAAAGATGCATCTTAGTGCTTAATTTAGGAGCAAGAAGATTCGGAGAAACTTCCTGATTTAAAAGATGGGTTAGAAAGATCTTTCTCTAAAGACAATGAATTAGCCTGTCGGTTGTACTCCTTAGTTTAGATTAAGACCAATTGAACTTTATAAAATATCAAAGAAGTTCTATTTTTTAAATGATGGGTTAGAGAGGATATCCTCCTAAATCCATTGAGGTGGCTTAATCGTACTTTTTCTGTTAGGTTCTGGAAATATACGAACCTAATCCAATTCATTCGGTATACCTAAAAATCGGAATCACTCAAATCTAATGTGTGAAGATGCGCAAACTAACCCTTGAATTCGGTAAGGCATTAAAGGATTATTCTTATTTGTTGGAACACGGATATCCTCAAAATGCAGCCTTAAAATTAGTAGGCGATCGTTGGAAACTGACAGGTATGTGCCGATCGATCCTTTTCAGAGGAATATTTGAACCGGAAGCTTCTGAAAGACGAAATCAGAAACGAGTGGGAGCGGAGCACCTTTATGGAAGTAATGTCTTTATTGATACCTGTAATGTGTTAATAACATTGGGGAGTTATCTGAACGGAAATGAGGTTTTTATTTCCACTGACGGATATGTAAGAGATGCCAGTGAAATTCATGGGAAAGCATTTCGTGAAGATCTCCTTGATCAGAGTTTAAATTTTATATTCAGATTTCTGGCTTCCCATAATCCTGCTTCGTTGAATTTTTACATCGATGAGCCCATGAGTTTTAGCGGACGATTGGCAGCTCGAATCAATGAATTGTTGGAAGAAAACCAAATTTCAGGGAATGCTCAAACTTGTAAATCACCCGATCATATTCTCAACACATTGAGCGAAGGCCTTATTGCAACCTCTGATACCGTAATCATTGACCGGTGTGTTTGTAAGATTATAGATCTTCCATATGAGGTTTTGCAATTAAACTTTCAGCCTCATATCCATAATTTCAGATCAATTCTCGCGACGGATTAGTTTTTATGAAGCACATCTTTCCGGATGGTTTCTCAATAAAATATAATGATACATTTATGTACCAACAAACGAATCTCCTTACAAGAGGAGGATTGTAAGATTTTATATATTCAGATAAAAACAAGATTTATTTGCAATTTGTCACTTTTTGATACTCATTAATATGATAAAATAATTAAATTACACATCATTTAATGGAAGGATCTTTGTTAAAATATTTAGGTGGACTTTTAAACGAATGAAATCTGGAATGGTCAAATAGAAAGGAGTTCAATAAAGAAGTCCATGGGGTTTAGAAAATAGATATCACAATATATAATTACATTTGTTATGAAAAATAACAGTGTCATAATTGAGAACACTGCTGTAAAATCGGAATCATACAATGATCCTGAATTTGAACTTAAGTCAAATGGTAGCCTTTCGACTCAGGAAATACAATGTATTCATTCGTTCTGTAATCATTATCAATTGAATCTTCCTCTGTTTCTAATTACGGCTTCTTCTGTTTTATATACCCGATATCACTACGAGCCAGAGTCAATTATTGTTAATTGCAATTATAGATATCCGGATCATCACCTCTTATCCCGAAATGATCAGCAACAGGAATTCTCAATCTCTCTGGTTGTATCAGCTATTGAAGATGTTTTTAAGTTGTATCATGAGATTGAAAAAAGAGTAAATCTCTTTAAAGAAATTGAGAAAAATGAGGAGGTAGAAAAGAAGCAGATTATATCCTTGTCTTTTTCACCTGAATCTAAGAGTACCTCTGAATTAGAAATAGATTTTGAAATAAACAAATCGATTAATGCTTCTTTCTCGTGTTCCAAGAGTTCTCTGTTAGCTCCTGTGATAAAGAATTGCGGTCGTCATTTTGTAAAGCTTTTGCATTCTGTCTGTTCAGATCCTGAAAAGAACATTATCAATCTGGATCTGATTGATGAAAATGAGAAAGTTATTTTGAGAAAATGGTCAGATGGGATCTACGAGCCGTCGATTGCTCCCAAGGGTTGCTTGCATCAGCTTTTTGAAGAAACCGTCATGAAATATCCGGAGAACCCGGCTGTTTATTTTAATGGTTCAGTGGTCCGTTATGCAGAACTAAATGCAAAAGCGAATCAGTTAGCCCGATATTTAATTGATAAAGGGATACGGAACGGAATGTTTATCGGCATCGATATGCAGCGTACTCCTGATGTATATATCTCTATGCTTGGAGTCTTAAAAGCAGGGGCAACTTATATTCCGATAGATCCCGGATTTCCAAAGGAGCGGGTACGCTATATCTTAAATGACTGTAATGCAAAGTTTCTGCTATCCAATTCAATACCCGGAAATATCTCGGAGAGTATTAATTGCCCTGTAATTAACTTGTATGCAATATCCGAAACGCTTGATCAATATCCGAATCATAACCTGAGTCCGAAAGAATCCAATGTTCATTCCTCAAATATTGCTTATTCAATTTATACGTCGGGAACGACCGGCAATCCTAAAGGTGTCAAAATACCTCATGCGGCAGTTGCTCATTTGGTGAGAGCAGAAGGACAATTGTTCGGAGTAACACCTGCAGATAAGGTATTCCAAGGGTTCTCTGTAGCATTCGATGCTTCCGTGGAAGAAATATGGATGGCCTTTCATTCCGGTGCTGCACTTTTTATCGGAACCGAAGAGATGGTGCAATCCGGATCGAATCTTTCAAAAGTTCTCAACGAAAATAATATAACAGTATGGTCAACCGTGCCGACTCTTTTGTCCATGCTGAATGATGACATTCCATCCCTTAGATTGCTGATACTGGGAGGGGAAGTTTGTTCCGACGAACTGGTGAAACGATGGAAAACTCCCAGGCGACGGATGGTCAACACTTACGGGCCTACCGAATCAACTGTGATTGCAACCGTCGCTGATTGTAATATTCAGCAAAAGGTCACGATCGGAAGGCCAATCCCCAATTATAGTGCATATATACTTGATTCGAATCTGCAAATGGTTCCGGAAGGAGTCGCCGGAGAATTATGTATCGGAGGGCTCGGTTTATCCGAAGGGTATATTAATATGCCCGAACTGACACAGCAAAAGTTCATAACCCCACAGTTTGATTTAAACCCTGAATATCCCCGACGGCTCTATCGTTCAGGGGATCTGTGCCGTTTTAATAATCAGGGAGATATTGAATTCCTGGGAAGAATCGATTCACAGGTAAAGCTTCGCGGATTCCGGATCGAATTGGCAGAAATTGAATCTCAATTGTTGCTATGTCCGAATGTTCAAAGTGCTGCGGTAGCCGTTAAGAACGGGTTTAATGGAATTCAACTTTTGGTGGCTTTCATCATTCCGGCTGACAAGAAAACGTTTGATGCAGAGGGTATAAAAGCACAGTTAAAGACAAAGCTTGCACCCTATATGATGCCCAATGTTTTTCAATTGATTCATGAAATGCCATTGATGCCGAGCGGAAAAGTGAATCGGGCAAAACTTCCTGACCCTGATTATACATCCGAATCAGGCTCTGTAAAAGAAACGGAAGAATGTACTCCGACAGAGCATAAAATCTTACAACTCTGGCAAAAGCTCTTTGCTCCGAATCCGGTTGAATTAACGGATAATTTCTTTAACATGGGAGGACATTCGCTCTTTGCTTCCCAGATGATATCGGAATTGCGTAAATCACCTCAGATGAGCAAACTTTCCGTTCGGGATGTCTATACTTACCCAACAGTGAAGGAATTAGCCGGATATGTCGATAAAATCAATGCTGCTAAACAAGGTCAGGAGGCTTCTAAAAGTAAAACAGAACAAAATACGAAAGTTAATCTGCTGACATATTATACCGTTGCATTCTTGCAGATTATCTCGATCCTATTCTTTTACGGGATTGCTTCCATGTTCGCTATTTCCCCGTTTATCGTAAAACATTACGATACGGACGTCACATATCCTCAGCTTGCTCTGTATTGTACTTTAGGGATGCTGTTGGCTTATCCTTTATTTCTTTTCCTT
>JAUZOB010000294.1 GCA_030706665.1 Bacteroidota bacterium | reverse complement strand
TATAGAAGCCGAAAAATATTGAAAGAGATTCTGACACAAGTCATGTGTTCGAACACATGACTTGTGTCAGAATCTCTTTCAATATTTTTCGGCTTCTATATAATAGTGCAGATTCTCTTTGGTAATAATATCAAGAGGTAAATATTTAATCGCAGAGACTTCTTTCTTAAATACAAGGTAATCAGCAAGTAATTGAATGCCGTAATATCCTTGTCTCATTGGATTTTGATTAATCAGGAAATTGATTATCCCTTTATTCAAAAAGTTCAGATTCTTTTCCAATAAGTCATAACCTATTAGATGAATATGGGTAATTTGTCTGGCAGCGAGATAGTCTGCTATGGTGTGTGCTCTTGAGTTTGTTACAAAGATTCCTTTTATTTCGGGATTGGTTTTTAATAATTCATCAAGTTGCGTGTGGAATACGGATTGGTTTGTGCTTCCCTTAACATCGGCTGTTAGGATGTTATAAGTGCCGGGAGTGGTATTTTGTGCATAGTAATCCACAAAACCTTGTTCTTTTTTGATCAAATGAGAAGAGTTGGGGACATCTTCATCAATATGAGTAATTAAAAAAGTAGAAGGTTCAGGATGCCCGAAATGGAATAGTTTTCCAGCCAGATAACCACTCTGATATGAATCTTGCCCAATGTACGAAAGCGGTTCATAGTCAGGAATATGAGTATTGAACAGGATGAATGGGAGAGAAGTCCTTTTCCAGAGGCTGAAGTAGGTTAAAGATTCTCTGTAAAAAATAGGAGCAATCAGAACACCGTCAAAAGCGTCTGCTGTAACATTGTTCGCCATTTGTTTGAACGTGTTCGCGTCAGATGAATTAAATATGAATAGAGTAATCGTAATTCCGTATTGTTTTAATTCCTTTTCTGCCTTTTCAATTCCTGTTTTAGGTGCTTGCCAATAGTCGTCGATTGCCGGATCGGGGATGATGACTGCGATTCGGTAAATGCGATTTGAGACCAATGCTCTGGCATGTATATTGGGCTCATATTCAAATTCCTGAATTATTTGTAGAACCCGTTGCTTTACTTCTTCAGAGACTCTTCCCCGGTTGTGAAGTACTCTGTCTACAGTTCCGGTTGACACATTTGCTTTTGCTGCAATATCTTTGATGCGTACAATTTTTCTTTCTTCGTTCGGTGTTTTCACAAATATCGGTTGTATTTCTTTTAAAGTGAACTATTTAGATCGTATGTGGTCTTGTGCTGAAGAATAATTGATATATTTTTTTGTAAAAATAATCATTAAACTGAACATGTTTCATTTTTTAAGGTATATTTGTGTGTTCGATAACGCGAAATTTAATTATTAGAATTATTTATGTCAGTAATAAAGCGTTTAATGGGGTGTGTGCGTATAACATTCCCTAATTTAGATAGTGATTTTCTATACCTGCCTTTATTCTGATATTTTAATCTTTTACGATACCAGGAGAGTATCTGATCGTTCTTGTAAGTACAACCACATCCATAAATTAATCAATTTTTGATACCAGTTTTGGCTTTTGCCAAAACTGGTTCGTTTTTTAAGAAGACGTGTTTCTATTCCATCGGAACAAATAGCTCTTTTATGGAAATTGAGACTTCCCTTTTTTAAGATATTAAGCGAATATTGAAATGATATGAATGGTAGCACCGAACGGTTTATTTATGCTTTGTCATGAGGTATTGGTGATATTCGAATTTTATATCCTTTACTTCTTTGTTAAAGAAGACCAAATATGGAAAGCAATCACAATATTTTATTTTATTTTTAGACCTGACTTACACATTGAAGTGTCTAAGAAATGGAATGTTAATAATAAATAGGGAAGGCAGTTTATTATGAGAAAATTAAACAAGAATCTTCGCATTGGGATTTTTATTGTTGGAATAACATTATTGTTAAGTCATTTGACTAACCTTCCGGAATTTATCTGCGGATTAGGGCTCGGAATAGGAATCGCATTCGAATTAATTGGCGTTTATTCCATGAATCATGATACTTCAAAGATCAAAAGTTATAAGATGAAGCTTCTCCGGAAATGCTTGAATAAGTAACAAGAAGACATCTCAGACAATGTTTTATGGATTAGAGGAGAGAAAACAATCTTCTTCTAATAATCTACAGATTGGACTAAACACTATTAAAATATAAACTAAATCATTTATTACAAAATTGCAACAATATGAAAAAAATGAAATTGATGTTCGGCATATGCTTGTGCTTTATGTTTTTGGGACAATTTTCCCAAGCTCAGGATTGGCCTAATTTAGCTCGCTTTAGAGATGCAAATGCAAAACTTGCACCTGTGGCAAAGAATGAAGCAAGGGTTGTGTTCATGGGAAACTCCATTACTGAAGGATGGATTAACACTTGTCCTGACTTTTTCTCGACGCATTCTTATGTGAATCGTGGTATCAGCGGACAAACAACTCCTCAAATGTTAATCCGGTTTAGACAAGACGTAATTAATCTTAATCCGAGTGTTGTTGTTATTCTTGCCGGGACTAATGATATTGCAGGAAATACCGGTCCTTCGACACTTGAGATGATTGAAGATAATTTAGCATCAATGGCTGAGCTGGCAAATGCTCATGGTATAAAAGTGATTCTTTCTTCTGTTCTTCCTGTTTATGATTATCCATGGAGACCCGGACTTAATCCGGCAGAGAAGATTGTTACGTTGAATAAATGGATTCAGGAGTATGCAGCGAAGAATAATCTCACTTACCTTGATTATTATTCATCTTTGGTAGATGAAAGGAAAGGAATGAAAGCCGAATATTCAAAAGATGGGGTTCATCCGAATGAAGCAGGATATAAAGTTATGATGCCACTTGTCGAAGAGGCAATAAAAAGTGTATTGAGCGAAAATTAGATATTGGGATGAGTTTAAATGTGACTCATTTCAGTGGGAAAGAGGGAAGTTCATGATTATTGGACTTCCCTCTTTTATTATTCATGAATAAAAAGTTAGAGCAAAAATATTTGATTAAATACAATGTGTTTAGGCTACTAGGGGTCATCTTTCGCAGCTAAATATTTATCACTGATGTCAGATTAGCGGTTTGTGATTTATTGAAATTTTGCAAAGAGTTTCCGTATGACTCGATAATAAATAGATGTTGGTTTATTAAGAAGTCTGGTCTTCAAAATCAATCATGTATTTTATAGTTTGCAAGATCGCGCATGGCAATAACCGTGAAGTGATTTTTTTTCAGATATTTCATGTATTCTTCGAATAGCTCCGGGGGAGTCGTTACCCATGGATGGGCATAATCGGGGATTCCATGAAATAGCAGAACCACGGGACTTCCGGCTTTTGCCTGTAAAATCGCATCGTAAAAGAGATTCTTATCTGTGCCTTGAATCGGGAAAGATGGAATTAATAACGGATCATCTTTCTTTGGCGAATAGGCTCTTTTGTCGCATGTTCTGGCAAATATTATCCCATGTTCTTTGAGTGTAGGAAGTAATTCAGGATTCACCCCACATCCGGGATAAGCAAAAGTTGTTGGAATAGGGATGGAATTCTCGATGCAGCGTTTGTCAATAAAGTCAAGTTCTTTAATCAGATCTTCTTTGGATAATTCAGTGACGCCTGTATGATGCCCCGTGTGATTCCCGATTTCAAATCCCATGTCAGAGAGTGCTTTGATTTGACCCCACGTTAAGTATTGTTTTTTATCTTTTTCAAAATCAGGTGGGAATTCGCAGATGTAAAATGTTGCTCCAAAACCGTATTCCTTCAATAATGGACCGACAAAAGAATAGTGATTACTGACGGCATCATCGAATGTAAGCACGACTAATCGTTCGGGCAACTTTTTGATTTTGCTTTTTGCAGAAGAAAGAAATGGAATTTGAATAAGGATCAGGCTTAATATGAGTAAGCTTTTCAAAAAGGAAGGATTCTTTTTTTTCATTTTATCTATTGGATCTTTTATGTTGATTGTTCAGGCTAAATTAGTGATTGTTTGATAGAATTCTTTTATAAAAGAGAAGATGACTTGAATAATACAGTACAACGAACCAAACGTTTTTCTTCATTAGCCTTTATTTAATTATTTACTGCTTGTATGTTTCGTCCTTAATATTGTTCCTTCATAAGCTTCCAGATCAATCAAGATCTGTTTTGAATGGGATAGTTTTGTAACTGTCCCTTTTTGAGGGTTCCATTTTTCAAT
>JAUZOB010000293.1 GCA_030706665.1 Bacteroidota bacterium | reverse complement strand
TCTCGTCAAGGGTGATTGCATTCGCGAACGAAGCATTTGCCTTTTGGGTATACTCCATTCCCCGGGACATTGGAGAAACACTGATTCTGGCCTGGTATAGCCAACCCTGAAGTACCTGGAATTCCGATTCCTTAGGGTGACCTGCTATTAATTTTGTCAATACGGATTGTGCATCATCAAGCAATCTGTCAATATTCTCACCATTCTTTTCGTTCATGGCAATCAGAATTTTAGAAAAAACGAAATAATAGGAGGCTTCCCATCTTGACGGGTCTGATTGTTGAAGACTCTCAAACTGAGAGGAGAGCATGGTGAGATTGGAATTTTTACTTTCGAGTCCCGACAATAAAACATCCATATCAGCATCATATGTTTGTGCAAAAGCTGTTGCGACAAATAGAAACATTGTCATTGCGAGGAAAAATAATCTTTGTTTCATGACTGTAATTTTTTAAGAATTAAACGATCTAAATCAACTGTTTGGAAAATATAAACTTCAATAAATCATTGCATTAATAAGAGGTTGCTCACGTGGTAGGGAATTTGTCTGTGTAGCTGGTTACTTGAAATTCAGAAACAAGCCGATCAGAAAGAACCGGGTGGCTTCCGGACGGACCGGATCAGCCACATAATTTCCCTGAGCTGTCTGGTAATAGCGATAACCGAATATATTCTGCCGGCCTGTCATGTTACTTACAGAAGTATATAAGACAGAAGTTTTCCCCATAAACGGGAAGATATAGCTTGCGTTGAGGCTTAAATCCATATAATATTTGGTCTCATTCTGCATAAAACCTGATTCAGAAGGATTATCGTATGGCCTGCCCGAAGCAACTGAAAGCGAAGCTCCGAACTGAGTCTGTAGTTTGGGAACAAACCATTTTCCTACAGCAGAGAAATTGTGCTCAGGGGCGAACGAAGGCCTTGCTTTCGACTCATAATCACGATAGATGCGTTGACTGTTAATCCAGGAATAAGAGAACCAGTAATCAACATTCTTTAATGACTTAAAGTCTCGCCAGAACAGGTCAATTCCCCTGGCATATCCATTCCCGTCAGAAGTATATTTCTTTCCGTTGTAGGGATCGTTTTTATCGTATCTGACCAAATGAAAATAATCTTTAGCGTAGAGCTCTACTCTGAATATGTGTCCGTCTTTTTCATGTTGGTAATTGAGGATAAAATGTCTGGCTTGTTCAAAATCAAGGTCCTTATTAAATCGCAACAATGTCTCTTCGGGAGTTTGATAGAACAAGCCGGAAGCGAAAGAAATCTGATTGTTTGGAGAGATAAGCCAGGCCATTGACAATCGAGGAGCAACGGATGATTTATTCAAAACGGATGAGTATTCACTTCTTAATCCGAGTCGTATCGCTATTTTATCAAAAAGCATCGATTCTGCTTCAGTGAATAGTGCCGAACCATAGTCGTTTACTCTTCCGTTGTAAATAAAACCCGATTGTTCGCTATAATCCTGTCGATAACGATTCGGAGTTATGTCGGCACCTGCCAAGATGTTTAAGATAGGCGAGAACTCTTTTCTGATGACTAGTTTTAATTGCCCATAGAGATCTTGTTCATTGACGTTTGAGGTTCCAGGTTTAATTTTATTCCTGTCAACTTGTAGTGTGCTACCCAGTTTTAAAGTCCAACCGTCACCCCATCCGTCTGAATAAAGGGCATTCAAAAAATAATTTGAGTTTTTTAAGTCGATTCGCATCAGTTCTCCCTGATTGGAATAGTCCGGAGACCATAATTTGAATTCGGATGACGAAAACGTACTCATCACTTTCAGCATCCCGTTTTGTCCGATCTTCTGACGTATCGAAAGAGTTCCTCCAATGCTTTGAGGGGCCTCTATCCATTTAATTCTTTGTTTTATGGCCGAAAAATAGGGTTGAAGGTCTGAATAGTCTATAGAAACAGAGGCAGAAGTCCGTGAATCGACCAGTGTTTCGGATCCACTAACACCTACACTCAGGAGTCCGAAACCCCATTGTGATTTTTGAGGCATCCCTTCTGTTTGTAAGATAAGTGCAGAAGAGAGAGCTTGCCCGTATTGAGCGGAATATCCCCCGGAGCTGAATGTGGTTCCGGCAAAAAGGGAAGGAGAGAATCTGCCCCTCGTCGGAAGATCGGGAGTAGAAGAGTTGTAGGGCTTTTTTACAACCAGTCCGTCAATAATTGTTTTGCTCTCATATGCATCTCCACCACGGACAAATAAACGACCGTCCTCGCCTACAACTGATGTTCCTGGTAAAGTTGCAATTGCACCATAGATATCTCCGTTTGCACTTGGTGTTGTGAGAATATCCAACGGTTTTAGCGTAACTCCTTTTTTCTTGTCCGAAGCCTCGAAGCTCCCTGCGCTAATTACTATATCCTTCAATTCGGTCGGATTGTTTCTCAACTGAAAATTAAGATTTATAACAGTATCTTTCATTTCGACCGATTGAGTCAACGGGACGTAGCCTAAAAATGAAACAGTCAGAACTTGAGTCCCTTTACGATGGGTAAAGAGTTCGTAATCCCCATTTCCGTTGGAAATAGTTCCATCAATTGTTCCTTTCAGAATAATTGTCGCTCCTGTAAGTTTCTCTCCCGATGTATTTGTTACATTCCCCTTGATTGTCGTTTGTGCATTGCAGACAAACGTTAAGAGCTGAGTCAGGAGAATTGCCAGAATGAAAATATATTTTGTCATAGCGTCGATCTTTACTTAAGTTATAGAACCTTTTATCCCTGCTTTATCGCTTGTATTTTTAATTACAGATCAAAAGTCAGAAAGAATGAATGGAGAAAAAATTAAAGCAGGACGAGCTGTATAATTTGGACGATGAATTGTCAAAAACAATGAGTCTGATCGAATAGGAAAAAATTTATCTTTGTGTTCGACTAAAAAAGAAGATAATAAATTGGCACATAGCAGAAGAAATAAACCCCTTTACGAAAGGGTGACCATTACAGACGTGGGAGCAGAAGGGAAGGCTCTGGTTCGAATTAATGATGTAGTCGTTTTTACAACGAACGTTATTCCAGGAGATATTGTTGATTTGCAAGTTACGAAGAAGAAGAGCAACTATCAGGAAGCCAGGGTTGTAAAGATTCATGAGTATTCACCTGACCGCGTTGAACCTAAATGCGAACACTTCGGTGTTTGCGGAGGATGTAAATGGCAAAACCTTCCATACGAAAAGCAGCTTTTCTACAAACAGAAACAGGTTGTTGACCAGCTTACCCGGCTTGGTCGGGTAGAACTTCCGGAAATCAGCCCCATAATCGGTTCGGCTACTTCTGAGTTCTACAGGAATAAGCTTGAATATGCCTTCTCTGATAAACGTTGGATGACGCTTGAGGAAATTAATTCGGAGGAGGAGTTTGAGCATCGGAATGCCGTAGGATTTCATGTTCCCGGAATGTTTGATAAAGTGGTCGATGTAAATAAATGCTGGTTACAGGCAGAACCAACCAATGATATCCGTAATTCGATCCGGGAGTTTGCATTAGAACACGGACTTTCCTTTCACAACTTACGCGATCATAATGGTTTGTTGCGCAATCTTGTAGTCCGCACCGCATCAACCGGCGAACTAATGGTGATTGTTGCTTTCTCTGCTGATGAACCGGAAAATATTCAAGCCCTCATGTCTTTCCTTGACAACCGTTTTCCGCAAATCACCGCTCTTCTTTATTGTGTCAATACCAAGATGAATGACAGCCTTTTTGATCAGGAAATACTGGTATACAAAGGATGCGATCATATTTTTGAAGAGATGGAAGGGCTTCGGTTCAAGATCGGTCCAAAATCATTCTATCAAACAAATTCTGCACAGGCATACCGTCTTTATCAGGTTGCACGGGAATTTGCAGATCTCAAAGGAAATGAAACCGTTTATGACTTATATACCGGTACCGGGACTATTGCCAATTTCATTGCCCGGAAGGCTCAAAAGGTAATTGGAATCGAATATGTTCCCGAAGCAATCGAGGATGCCAAAGTAAACGCCGAATTGAACGGATTGAACAATACGTCTTTTTTCGCGGGAGATATGAAAGATATTCTTACTGACGAATTCATCGAACAACAAGGCAAGCCTGATGTCATCATCACCGATCCTCCACGTGCCGGTATGCACGAAGATGTGGTCAAAACAATTCTGAATGCAGCTCCGAAGCGAATTGTTTATGTGAGTTGTAATCCGGCCACTCAGGCACGTGACCTGAATTTGCTCGATGAAGCCTATCGGGTTACACGCGT
>JAUZOB010000292.1 GCA_030706665.1 Bacteroidota bacterium | reverse complement strand
GTTCTTCTATTGAGGTTATGAATGTATAAGGATAAATAATAAAGGCTTTGAAATTTAATCAAATTTAAACAGAGTAGTTTTACCTCTATATTTTCAAAATAAATTTTCCGCGTGTTTTATTTTCTGTGAGTTTTCAAATAAGAACAGAGTTGCAGTTTTGATCATCTCTGATATTTATTTTCCGATGAATAGGAGCAAGTATAATTTTTTAATCTCAATAAGTAGAGACAAAAGTTATTGAGATTAAAAAGGAAAATCTGCAATTCCCAATATGCTCAATTTTAAAAATTTTTTCCCCGAAAGAGTACTGCAATTCCCAAAGAACTGTATCTTAATAAGATAGAGTATATAAAACTTTGATTATGAACGCTTTATGTAGTTTGAATAAAATCTTGAAAAATGCATGTTTTAATGTAAAAAACGGGCAATTGAATTCAAATAGATAAATGTAGTAATAACACCCAGTAAATTAACAACTTAAGAATTTATTTATTGCAATCTGTACTTACCTTCATCTCCAAGTACAATGCTGATGTAGTTCAAATATCTGCTTTCACTAATCAGTCCATCCTGAAATCCCTTTTTTACCGCACAGCCCGGTTCATGCACATGCGTGCAATTGTAAAATTGACAATTTCCAAGTAGGGAGAATATTTCGGGAAAATAATGGCTGATTTCTTCTTTTGACATATCAATTAATCCAAATCCGCTGATACCGGGTGTGTCGATTATATAATAATTCCCGTTTTCAATGTGAAACATCTCAGAGTAGGTTGTAGTATGCTTTCCTTTATTATGATAATCTGAAATAGAAGAGGTTTTTAATTCTAAGTCTTTATCGATATAATTGACCAATGACGATTTCCCAACCCCTGAATGCCCTGATAAAAGATTTATCTTTCCTTTCATTGATTCTACAAGTTGTGGAACATTCTCTTCCGTTTTCAATGAAATATTAAAAGTTTTATAGCCGATCTTCTGATAGGTGGAATTTAGTTCTTCTAATTTTTCTAAATCTTCCGGAGAATAAATATCAATTTTATTGAATACCAAATTGACAGGAATTCTGTAAGCTTCGGCAGATACTAAAAAGCGATCAATGAAAAGGGTAGTTGTCACAGGATGATTTATCGTAACAATCAGATAGACCTGATCTATATTCGCTGCTAAGATTTGAGATTCCTTAGATAGGTTTGAAGCCTTTCTAAGGATATAATTTCGACGATCTTGTATGGTATTGATTAATCCTACTTCTCTTCCTGTTTCTTTTAAAATTTCAAAGGAAACGACGTCTCCAATTGTAACGGGATTGGTAGTACGTATCCCTTTCATGCGAAGATTGCCTTTCAACTTGCATTCATACTTCTCTCCCGATTCTGTTTTAACTGTACACCAGCTACCTGTTGATTTTATGACAATCCCTTTTTTCAATTTCTATACTTTTTAAATGAGATGTAGTTTCGGCTACAAAGTTAAGAGGATTAAATTAATTCAAATCAAAAGAAATCATCTGAAATTTAATTCATTATTGCGTATGATTTTATCTCGTACAATAATTTGGATCTCATCCCAAAATCTTGATATGATCTATATAAACTTTCGATGAAATATGATTCACGGATGAACTGCCATCTGTTTAAACAGATCAATCCTCTTTAGATAATTTGGATGTGCAAATGTTTTTCAGATGAACCGGAAATAATATTTTCCACGTGAAATAAGTCTGAAAATTCGGAACGAAAAAGATTTATCATCAAACAATGTTTTCAAATCAGTACGAACATGAAAAAATGAAATGTTTTAGCATGAATTTGATGTGAGAAAATCATGATTAAATGTTTGATGCCCTGGAACGAATTATCACATGGTATATATGAAGTTTTATTATTCTCTTCTTCAATATTATAGATAGGAGATAAGGGAATAATAAGAAGAGGTCTGAATTGACGCATAAATAAAAAGTAATAGTTTCATTTATGTGTTTTCAGACCTCTTTTAGTAAATAAGAGAAGATATAATAAATCGAGAATAAATTATAATATTCTGATATACAATTATATATACTAATTAATCCCAGTTAAGGATAATCTTACCGCAATTGCCTTGTTCCATAATTTCAAAAGCTTTTTGATATTCGTCAACGTGGAACCGATGTGTAATTACAGGACTGATATCAAGGCCAGAAAGGAGCATTTTCTCCATCTTATACCAAGTCTCATACATTTCGCGACCGGTAATACCTTTCATTTGCAATCCTTTAAAAATAACTTTGTCCCATGGAATCTGAGTGGTGTTTGGAAGAATTCCCAGCAGGGATATTTTACCTCCATTGTACATGTGGTTAATCATATCATTGAAAGCCTGTGCAGATCCGGATACTTCCAAACCGACGTCAAAGCCGGATACCATTCCAAGGCGATTCATGGCATCTGAAATGTCTTCCTGAAGCGGATCGATAACTTCGTCAGCTCCCATTTTCTTGGCCAACTCTCTGCGGTAGGGACTGGTTTCAGAACCCACAACGTTACGAGCGCCAACAAATTTACAGATAGCAATGGCCATACATCCAATCGGACCACCTGCACCGGTAACAATTACATCTTCTCCGATTAAAGGAAAGGAGAGGGCCGTGTGAGTTGCATTTCCGAATGGATCCATAATGGAAACAATTTCATCGGGAATCTTCTCATTGATTTTCAGAACATTCGTAAAAGGAACAGAAACATATTCGGCAAATCCGCCGTCCCGATTCACGCCAATACCAACCATGTGGTCACAAATATGCTGTCTGCCTCGGCGGCAGTTTCTGCAATGTCCGCAAGCAATATGTCCTTCAGCGGTAACGCGATCACCTACTTTTACATTCTTGACTTCTTCACCGATTTCCGCAACGATGCCAACGTATTCATGACCAATAATCAAAGGTGTTTTGATAGTGCGTTGGGCCCACTCATCCCATTTGTAAATGTGAAGATCTGTTCCACATATGGCAGATTTGATAATCTTTATCAGAACATCGTTAACACCGACTTGTGGAATCGGCACATCTTCCATCCAAATTCCTTTTTCAGGTTTTCTTTTAACAATTGCTTTCATATCAGGTATATGCTATTATTAAAATGGATTAATGTATAAACTTATTTCTTCTTGATTTTTTTCAAAGGATCATACATGGAATTCATTCGATAAACTTTAAGGCTATTTACCATGACTTCACCACCGATAGTAAAAAGCATCATCTTTTTTTCTTTCGGCTCAGGATTAAAATTGTTAGTAATGCTTATTTTCCCATCAGCAGAGAATATTTCGATGGAAGAACGGTCTACAATAATGTCAAGGTTTATATTTCCATCGTTTGGTTCCATATAGACATTCTGATTCATGCACGACAAAACTTTATTGCTTACGCTATAGATAATTTCAGTGCCCATTCCTTCCTTCCCTTTCCGCAGTAGTAATCCAAAAGTATCGGATGATTTGATATTGAAAGAAACAAGAATATGGAAGCAATCTCCTTCTAACCCGCTAAGAATGTTTTTATTCAGTCCCGGATAAATATTTTTTTCTTTCCATTCATAAACATTATCGTGAAGTAATTCGATATCATTTACGGGTTTTCTGCATAAACGCATTCCTTCTGTAAATTTTTGCAATGAAAGCTCACATGGGAAAGACATCTGACCTGTAAAAGGCATGTCAGGGTAAATCGCACCCCTGAGCGAAGCAATTTGAATTATTTTATCGTCAGAAGTTCTCCATGTTAAAGGAGAATAGAAATTTTTACCGTATTCGAATTTTAGTTCAGCGGTTTCGGGAGTAAAGGTTTCTCCGTTGAATGTACCAATCTGATAATTTCCATTACCTCCGGTCAATACCCAGTGCAAATCGTTTTTACGATTATTGAGTGGAAGTTGAAATAGGTCAGGACTTTCATAAAATCCTGTTATGTGACTTTTGTATTCCCAGTGAATAAGGTCTTTGGAATTATAAATTGAAAAACCTTTTTCGAATTCATCGCTTCCCGGTTTACGATAGATCAACATAACCCAGGTCTTTGTAGGTTCATACCAAAAGACTTTCGGATCGCGACTTTCGGGATCAAGGTTGGGAATAGATGGAGTATTTTCTGAATTATTCCAACTTTTACCGTTATCGGTACTATATGCAATCTTGATTCCCTTTTTGAAAACACTGTAAAACATAACCCATGTTTTTGAAGATGAAGTTTGTTTCTTCAACAGGTTATTTTCATCAACAAT
>JAUZOB010000291.1 GCA_030706665.1 Bacteroidota bacterium | reverse complement strand
TTTTTCATAAACATTATATTCAGTATTTTTTTTCCTTATTACCCAAGTATATTCATAAAAAGATGATCTATTTTTCCTGAATTCAACATCTTCACTAAATGAATTAAAAGAAACTAAATCTTCAATTCCTGTATATACAAATATTAAAACATTGTCAATTTTCGTGTACAATATTGGTTTTTTCTTTTTTAAGTAATCTTTCAATAGCTTTTTACTATTACTTCCCTCTTTGGGGAAATGTAAACTAGCCCTCAAGCAAATTAATGTTTCGTTTACATCCCGTTTATCAATGTACATTTCATAATAACAATCTTTACAATTAGCTTTCAGAACAAATGAGTGTAAAAGACTATCAATAGTAGGATTAAAACTCACATTTCCAGTAGCATATATTGTATTTTTTTGTTTTTCTCCAGGATTCCTTTTCTCCGAGAATGCATAATTTGCAAACGCAATTAGTATAAGGAATAGATATGTTGCAAAATTACTTGCTATAGATTTCATAATTTACCTTTTCTTTGTATTTATCATAAGCTGCAACTAAAATTTGCCACTCTTAATAGATTGCTTACTTTATTATAACCTTTTGGCAGCTCTATATTGTATTTTGAAAACGATATAAAAAAGCGTTTTTCACCTATATTTGAAAATCATAATCTATAAGATATGGCGGATAATAATCATTTAAATGTTCAAATGCCAAACCGGAATAGTCAATATCTTAGCCTTGTTTCCCTCCGGTGAAGATCAATCTTACTTATTTGCACTAAATTTTCGTTTTGCCTCAGAGATTGCCTCGTTATAGATATTGATTAAAGGGGACCCTGTTTTTTCAGCAATTTGCCGACATTCTTCATATTCCGGTGCTAACTTTATCAACTCACCATTCCGATAAGCCTGCTTTACGGATATCTCACCAAAACTGGTTTTTACTTTTTCGGATTTTCTTTCCAATTCTTCGCGTTCGACTTTATATTTTCTGATTCCAAGAGTAGGCGTTTCGGTAAAAATAATTTCTTCAATCTGTCCAACATTTTCCTCCTTGCACAAGACACTCAATTTATTGGCAGGTCGGTTTTTTTTCATTGTTATAGGGGTCACAAATACATCCAATGCATTGTTGTCTAATAATTTTGGAAACAAATATGAATATATTTCGGGATTCATATTGTCAATATTTGTTTCGAGCATCATGAATGATTGTAACTCTTTCTTTTTGCCAATGATAGCTCTAAGTACATTCGGAGTTTCCAGATCTCGTTTTCCCAAACCATACCCGATTTTTTCAATCGTAAATTCAGGTAATGTTCCAAATTCGGAACTCAACGCTTTAATAATGGCAGCGCCTGTTGGTGTGGTTAATTCCTTTTGCGCATTTCGGCTGTAAACCGGAACATTGTTCAAAATTTCGAGAGTTGCCGGAGCAGGTACCGGAAATATTCCATGTTCGCAATGAACAAATCCACTTCCCAGATTCAATGCAGAACTCTGAATCTCATCGACATGAAGCATTTCGATACAAATAGCAGTACCTATAATATCAACAATAGAATCTACAGCTCCGATTTCATGAAAATGCACTTCATCTATCGGTTTGCCATGAATCTTTGACTCGGCTTCAGCCACAATCCGGAATATCTTTTTGCTGGTCGATTTAACAAACTCGCTTAAATCGCTTTGATTGATTATTTGGTGGATATCTTTTAGATTTCTTGCATGTTCGTGCTTATGATGGTGATGTTCTTCCGTTTCATGAATATGAACAGGCTCGTGTTCGTGAGAGTGCTCGTGTTCGTGTTCGTAATCGTGAGGGTGTTCGTGCTCCGTTTGGATCTCATGCTTATGTTCCGATGATTTCAGATGGACTGTAAAATCAGTACCGGTGATCCCCTTTTTGTTTCCTTTCTTTATTTCCAGAGAGAATTCATCGAGTTTCAATTTCTCCATTCTGCCAATAAATTCATTTTGATCGATGCCTAAATCAATCAAAGCGCCAATTGTCATATCTCCGCTAATTCCTGAGAAGCAGTCGAAATAAAGAATTCGTTTTTCCATTTTATCTTGAGTTTTTTTCAATTTGTCTGATTATGGTCGAAGCCAAATATCCGGCACCAAAGCCATTGTCGATATTTACGACCCCCACCCCGCTTGCACAACTATTTAGCATGGCTAATAAAGCAGCCAATCCTCCGAAGTTAGCTCCGTATCCGATGCTGGTGGGCACTGCAATAACCGGTTTATCTGTAAGTCCGCCAACTACACTGGCCAAAGCACCTTCCATCCCGGCTACCGCAATGATAACCTGAGCATTATTGAGGCGATGTTCATTTGCCAGTAACCGATGTATTCCGGCAACGCCCACATCATAAAGTTTTTCAACAGTACATCCTAATTTTTCAGCCGTAACAAAGGCTTCTTCTGCAACCGGAATATCAGATGTCCCGGCGGTTACCACCAAAACTTTCGCCTTACTTTTCTTGATTTCAACTTGCTGAATAAAAATAGTCCGGGCTTCGGGATAATATTCAATATTGGTGGCTAAATCTTTTACCCCTTCATAAACCTCCTTACTCGCCCGACTTGCAAGTATATTATTTTTCTTCGCAAGAATACATTCAATTATTCCTCTGATTTGGGAGATTGTTTTGCCGGGACAAAAAATAACTTCAGGATAACCGGTTCTGATCTCCCGATGATGATCGATTTTTGCAAACCCAAGATCTTCAAAAGGCAAATGCTTTAAATGTTCGACGGCTTGCGAAACTTCTAATTTGCCGTCTTTGACATCTGTAAGTAATGAATAGATGCTGTCCTCTGTCATTTTATTAAGGCTTTACTATTTTTCGATTTAGACTCCCTGTTTTATAGCCTTCCAATTCGAGGCACACATAAAGGTATCCAAAGGATTTTAATTTCCGGGAAATTTCATCGAGGATGTTTTCATCAAATAATTTCGATCTTTCTGAAGGATCTACTTCGATGCGAGCCATATCACCATGAGAACGAACTCTAAATTGAATTAAACCTGCATTTCGCAGGTAATCCTCTGCCCTTTCAATTTTTGTAAGTTTCTCGGGAGTAATTTTTTCTCCATAGGGAATTCGGGAAGCCAGACAGGCAAATGCGGGTTTGTCCCAGGTTCTTAAGCCAAGTTCATGCGATAATTGACGGATCTCACTTTTTGTCAGTCCGGCTTCACGCAGGGGACTTTGAATTTTCAATTCGGATAGTGCTTGCAAGCCAGGTCTGTAATCTGATAAATCGTCAACATTCGATCCGTCAAAAACAATATTTATCTGATATTCTTGTGCTTTCTGAAGAATCTTCGAAAATTCAATTTTTTTACAGAAATAACACCGATTAACCGGGTTTTCCGAAACCTTTTCCTCTATTTCGTCATCATAAATGAAAAAGTGCTTGATTCCAATCTCCTTTGCCAGTTCTTCAGCATCCTTCATCTCCGACTTCGCATTCATCGGTGAAACCAGAGTGATTGCAATGGAATTTTCTTTTAAAACATCATTGCAAACTTTTGACAAAAAGGTACTGTCAACACCTCCGGAGTAAGCAACTGCAGCCTTCCCTGCTTCGGCAATGATTGCTTTTAGTTTATTATATTTTTCTTGTAAGTCCATAATTCAAAGCATCCTTATAAATTCAATCAATGTTAAAAGACAAAAAAACAGTACATTTCCAAGGATCATAATCCCAAAAATTGAATTGCTATGCCACAAAAAAAGATAGTAGCTCCTGCCAGGGCATGAGTATACTTTTCCAGTTTTTGAAATTTGATGAATTTTATTCCTCTGGTCATCAATAAAACCAATGTTGTCATCGTTGTGATCGTAATGACACCAAAAACCAAGGTAACACAAACAATTCCCGATACACTATGTTGGCTGGCAGGAAACATCAGCAAGGGGATCAAAGGTTCGCAGGGACCCAATACAAAAATGAGAAACAATAGCCAGGGTGTCAATTTTTTGTAGGAAATTTTTTCTGAACCGGAAGAATTATCCTCCGTGCTATTGGACTGGTCGACATGAGGATGAGTATGCTCTTCAAAATGGGTATGTTCATGCGTGTGGGTCAGTCCGTTTATATGAAAATGTGCATGAGTATGCTTTTGTTTTTTAAAAGCTCTCTTTAGCCCCCAAAGACTATAAGCTAATCCGAAAAGAATAATAGCCCATCCTGTAACATTTCCTCTTATTGATTCCAGATGCTGTAATTTTGAAAGAGCAATTCCAAATACAATTCCA
>JAUZOB010000290.1 GCA_030706665.1 Bacteroidota bacterium | reverse complement strand
TCTGATGGTATTGCGGGCCATATTCCATCCGAAATAACTCTGTTGACTGAAGAACCCCGGTAAAGAGCATTGCAAAATCCGGTTTAGTCTGTCTGTCGGGATTGTAGAAATTCTCTTTCAACTGATCCTGACAAGATGTAGATCCGAGCAACAATCCTATTAATCCGAACAGGATGATAGCTCTATATTGAAATTTTATTCTCAGTTTATTCATAGCTCTTTTAATTAGAATGAAAACCTTAATTCAAATCCGAAACTTCTAACACCGGGTAAACCTGAATATTCGGTAAATTCATTGGTACCTGCCGATGATTCTGGAATTACATTCGGAACTGCTTTGTAAACATAGGCTACATTGTTACCGAATAAAGTAACCCGTGCATCCTTGATGAAGGTCCGATTCAAAATTGTTCTCGGAAGTTGGTACGCAAGGGTCAATCTTCTCAAAGAGATATAATCGCTCTTGTATACAGCATCTTCTGTAACTGACATGTCGCCATTCCAATAGGTATAGGTATAATACTCTTCAGCTGATATTAACTTGGCATTGGCAGCTCCGTCAGGAGTCACGCCAGGAAGAACAACACCATCATGGAAGATAAAATTGTATTTTGAATCAGCAGGAACAGCAGCAGTATGTGAATCAAGCTTTATCTTAGCTCCGCTGGTATTGACATAATAAGGCAGACCCCCTCTTGCTTCGTCACGATATTTCAAAGAAGCAGTTCCGGATCCATTTCCTTTCAGATACATGTTCGTCTGAGAAATCATCGTTCCACCATACTGGAAGTCAAAGTCAACTCCCAAAGAGAATCCTTTGTAAGTGAAGTTTGTTCCCAAACCTCCGGTTACACTTGGTAATAGGTGACCGACACTCTTTTGATGAGTTGCATCTTTGTCAAATAAATAAACACCTGTGGACTGGTTCACTACAAGATTTCCATTACTGTCTCTAAGCCATGGGCTAATAAAAATCTCTCCGTACTCATGTCCTACTTCAGCAACATATTTTGCACCGGTTACACCCCATAATGACTTAACGGTCAAACCCTGACCCAACTTATTGATTTTAGTTTTAAACCTTGCAAGATTAAGAGTTGCATCCCATACAAAGTCATGAGTTACAATCGGTTTTCCTTTCAACTGCAATTCAATCCCTGTATTTTGAACATCTCCTGCATTCAAAGTGATTGCACTAACTCCCGAGGAAGGGGGAACCTGTAGAGCTATAATTTGATTGTAAGTATTGTTTTTATATATATTGAATTCAAATCCGACACGATTGTTTTCAAGGAAATTCATTTCTAATCCAAATTCAAACTCACGCTTTCTTTCAGGTTTCAAGTTTTCGGGAGGAAGTTTACCTTGAGCAATACCTGTAGCAAAGTCTGCAGGAGGAAGTGTTGAAGATGCATTCTCATATGGAATTGAACCATAGCTGTTCACATCGAATGCAAGGTTCCCAAAATAAATAGGACCGGGACGGCCTACATCTGCCCATGATACTCTGGCTTTTGCATACTTGATGTAATCCGGAAGAGTAAGATGCTGGCTTGCGATCCAGGATAAGCTGGCACCCGGATAGAAATAACTGTTATTTTTAGGAGGCAAAATAGAAGACCAGTCATTTCTTGCTTGCATTTCAAAGAAAAGATAATCCTTGTATGCCAACTGAGCTGACCCCAGCACACTATATGTCTGTGACTTATGAGTATAAGCAGAACCTTCTGATTTTACGGCATTACTACTGTTACCGGTTGAGAACCAGTTTTCAATTAAGAAGTTTCTGGTTTCTGTTCCTACATACTTTTCAGAATATGATTCATAAATAGCTCCGGCATTTCCTGAAACTCTGAAATCATCATTAATTTTCTTATCAAAGTTCAAAAGAGCCTGGTTGTATGAAGTCATGTAATTAGTCTGTTTTACAGAATAGATTCCCTGCTGATAGTTTTCTGCCAATGGTCTGAGAACTTTAACTTTTACCTCGTCCAATTTATTGGTGTAATCAAAACCTGATTGAACTGTCAATGACAACCAGTTATTGATTTCATAATTCAATTTTGCCGATTGGATAAAGTGGTTTCTGGTTTCATCATATACGTTCTGTGACTGATTCCAGAAATATTCCTGAGAGATCCCACTCATTAAATAAGGAGCTACCTGATTCGCAACGCTTGGACTGCGAAAATACCAATAGATACCGGTTTGATCTACTAAATGACTTTTCATCATTGCAGTGTTCATATCTCTTGGAACCCCATAGGTTACAAATCCATCCTGCATTCTAAATGGTGCATTATGGTTATAGGTGTAATAGTAGTTAGAAGTATAAGTTAAAGTAAGTTTCTTGGATACTTTCAAGTTGCCATTGAAACTGAATACATGATTGTCCTGGTAAGCGTCCATGATAATGCTTTCGAATTTCTTATTGGTATAAGAAGCGCGATAGCTTCCCTGCTCCCCTCCGTTTGAGAATGAGAAGGTATTGTTCCGTAAGTGGCCAGTTTGATATAGATCTTTCATATTATCCGCCTGTGGAGAATAAGCACGCATTTGTCCGTCCCACCACATTACCTGACGACCATCCATTTTAGGTCCGAATGCACCATCAGCCTTGAAATAAATAGGTGTCTTTACTCCATTAATCATTTGGTATTTAAATCCGTCAGCATCTGTCAATGCCGGATCTAATCCAACAACAGAAACATTTGATCCGGTCCCGAATTCATTCTGAAGTTTTGGAAGATAGGACGCCCTGTCAAAAGTATAGCTGGTACTGTAATCAATACCTAAGCCGGCTTTCTTTTTACCTGATTTGGTAGTGATCAAAACAACTCCATTAGCACCTGCATATCCATAAAGGACTGCTGCTTTTGCACCCTTTAGAATTTCAAGTGATTCAATATCATCGGCATTGATATCATTGATTCCAGTTCCACGGTCACGACCGTCACGGTCATTTCTGTTAGACCCTGTGTTTTCATCATGAATCGGAATTCCGTCTACAACAAAAAGAGGACGGGTATTCGATTGATCAGTCAACGAAACCGAGTTACGAATGTTAATAATCATCCCACCGGCAGGGCCGTTAGCTGTAGAGGCAACACGAACTCCGGTTGCTTTCCCATAAAGAGATTCCAATGGGTTTACAGGGTTACCGCTTTTAACCAGTTCTTCAGATTTAATTGAACTGATCGCATAACCAAGAGCCTTCTTTTCTCTCTTGATACCCAATGCAGTAACTACAACCTCATCTACTCTGGTATTATCAGCCATCATTATTACGTCAATAGTTTTACGTCCGTTAACAGGAACCTGTTGGGTACGAAGTCCGACAAAGGAAAAGACTAAAACTCCTTTTGAATCTGCGTCAATAGTAAATACACCATTTACATCAGAAACAGTTCCTTTAGTCGTTCCTTTTACTAAAATAGATACACCTGGCAATGCTATTCCGCTCTCGTCTTTTACAGACCCTTTCACGGTAAGCTTTTGGGCAAATGCGGTTGCCCCGATTCCGATTACCAGCGCATACAATAGTGCAAGCCTTCGTATGCTAAAAATAAAACTTCTCCTTCTTTTCATACGATTGAAATTTTGGTTGAGAAATTGATAATAATTCACATTCCTGAGCTGAACTCAGACTTAGAAAATCTGATCCTATTATGATTGCATCTTTCGTAAGTTCTTTTCGCTTCATTATTAAAATACTTTCTCCCAAATAATACTTGTTCTACCTCCCTTTATTCTTCTCCTCCTGCTTCAGCATTCTCAGGTTATAAATGATTCATTTTAAATCAGACCAAGTTCTTTTTCTTATTAAAAATTCTTTTCTTCTTTCGTATAGATTAAAAGGGATGAATCCTCCTCTCTTCAAAAAAGCATCTTCACTTCATACTATCCTGTTTAATCCCAATATTTATGTACTCCAATTCATTATCTTATCTTACAATTCAAAAAATATTAGTTCCTGCGCATTCTCTCTAAAAGAAATTCAATCCTACATCCTCAACTAAGTTATGACAATTTTTTTTAATTTGTGTTAATTTGTGTTAATATTTTTATCTAAAAGAACGCTCTCCCATTCTTTTAGCTTGCCTTCATTTTCTTATCTTACTTTCTCAACACTAATATTAAACATTGATTATCTACCACATACAAAACAATAGTGCGGTTTTTATTGTTTCTATTAATACTGCATATTGTTATATGTTTAAAAACATATATAAACCACTTCTAAGAAATTTCTATTTTTTTATAAAT
>JAUZOB010000029.1 GCA_030706665.1 Bacteroidota bacterium | reverse complement strand
TGCCTTAATATATCCCGAGAAAAATATCCGTTTTATAAATTCTATGTTGGAACGATATAAACAAATCGGTCAACTCCCAATCAATGAGTATGGAGCAAATGAAACTTATTGTATGATCGGCTACCATTCGATTCCTGTGATCTCGGAGGCTATCCTTCATGATCAGAAAGGATTTGACTATGAATTGGCATATGAAGCCATGCGGAAAAGTGCGATGGATGACAACAGGGGAATTGCTTTGCTGAAAAAGATGAATTATATTCCCAGTGAACTCGAAGGTAATTCGGTTTCGAAGGGACTTGAATATGCATATGATGACTGGTGTATCGCACAGGTAGCCAGAAAGCTGTCGAAAAAAGAGGATGTTGCTCTTTTCACCAATCGTGCCAAATCTTACCGGAACTTATTTGATCCGTCAATTGGTTTTATGCGGGGAAAACATGCCGATGGTAGTTGGGTGACCCCATTTGATCCGAAAGCTGTTTCAATTTTAGGGCAAGGCGACTTTACCGAAGGTAGCTCATGGCAATATAGCTTTTATGTTCCTCAGGATATCAATAAGCTAATCAGCCTAATGGGGGGCAACGAAAAGTTTAACGCTAAACTTGATGATCTTTTTAATACGGTAGCTTCGGTTGATAATAAGGATGCTGTAGATGTAACAGGATTGATCGGCCAATATGCACATGGCAACGAACCAAGTCACCACATTGCTTATCTTTATGATTATTCGGGACAGCCCTGGAAAACGCAACAACTGGTTAATCAGATTAAAACCACACTTTATAAGGATTCACGTGATGGCCTTTGCGGAAATGATGATTGCGGTCAGATGTCCGCTTGGTATATTTTCAGTACATTAGGTTTCTATCCTGTTACTCCCGGGATGGACTATTATGCCATCGGAAGTCCTTCTGTGAAAAGTGCCAGACTCCACCTTGCAAATGGAAAAGATTTTAATATTCATGCGAATAATGTTTCGAATAAAAATTTTTATATCCAATCGGCAACTCTTAATAATAAGTCATATTCTCGGTCATTCATCAAATATTCTGACATACAGAAAGGCAGTCAACTCAATTTTAAAATGGGAACTAATCCTCAAAAAAAATGGGGAACTAAGAAAAATGAGCAGCCAGTATCCCGAATTGTTGATTGATCCAAACTATTTTGAATATAAAAGTAAAATCGATGAGACAGATTATAGGATTAGACCTTGTAAAAACCCAATGGGCTATCTTTTCCACAAAAAGGATAACGATTCATTTTGATAGAAAAATATATAAGCTTTTCAGCTTTCTGCTATTTTATTTGCTTTCCTTTCAGATCCATGCAAATCAATTGTCTCCAAGCCGTTTAATGTGTGAGTACATGGTGAACCCAATAGGGATAGATGCTCCTTCGCCCCGTTTAAGATGGATTCTGGAAGATAACCGACGAGGTGCATTACAAAAAGCTTATCAGGTAATTGTAGGAACTGATTCAACTCATGTTTCCCAAGGAGATGGCAATGTATGGAATTCGCAAAAAAAGGAAAGTACAGAAATGCTTGTAACTTATAATGGAGTAAAATTGAAACCATTTACAAGATATTTCTGGACCGTAAGAATTTGGAATGAAAAGAACAAAAAAAGCAAGTTGGCAAAAGTAGCTTCCTTCGAAACCGGAATGATGGAGCAGGATAATTGGAAAGGTTCGTGGATATCAGATTCAGAAGATATCAGTTTAAAGCCAGCCCCCTATTTCCGGAAGCAATTTGAGCCTTCAGGGAGAATTAAAAGTGCCCGGGTGTACATAGTTGCAGCAGGTTTATATGAACTTTATGTGAATGGACTACGAGTCGGAAATCACCGGCTCGATCCGGCATATACCCGGTTCGATAAACGGAATTTATATGTTACTTATGATATTACATCAATGGTTAATTCTAGTCCTGTGGTCGTTGGTGTTTTGCTCGGGAATGGCTGGTACAATCATCAATCTTCATCATCATGGGATTTTAATAAAGCACCGTGGCGTGCCCGTCCAAAATTTTGTCTCAATCTGAGAATTACTTACATGAATGGTAAGGAAGAAATCATCTCCTCCGGAGAAGATTGGAAAACGTCCCTTAGTCCGGTAATTTTCAATAGCATCTATACCGGAGAATATCATGACGAGAGGTTGAATCAACAAGGTTGGACCCGTCCGGGCTTCGACGATTCGAAGTGGACAAATGCTATTCGGGTTGAGTCTCCTTCATCAAATATTGTAGCGCAGGTTATGCATCCGATCCGTGAAGTGGAAGAAATAACGCCTGTTAGCATGAATAAGATTAGTAATCAAAAGTATGTTTTTGATCTGGGCCGGAATATTTCAGGTGTATGCCGGCTTCGGGTGAAGGGAGAAAGCGGTACCTCTCTACGCCTCAAACATGGTGAACTTTTGAGTAAAGACGGGATTGTCGATCAGTCGAATATTAATGTTCACTATCATCCTACTGATAATACAGATCCGTATCAAAACGATCTGTTTATTCTGTGCGGCAATGGAGTTGAGACTTTTGTCCCCCATTTCAACTATAAAGGTTTTCAGTATGTAGAAGTAATCAGCGACCGCCCTATAGAATTGACAAAAGAAAGTCTTACCGGATTGTTCATGCACAGCGATGTGCCGGCAGTCGGTCAGCTTTCCAGTTCTAATCCAACACTGAATAAACTTTGGTCTGCAACCAATAATTCTTATTTGTCGAACCTTTTTGGATATCCGACTGATTGTCCACAACGCGAAAAGAATGGCTGGACAGGTGATGCGCACATTGCCAGCGAAACGGGTTTGTACAATTTCGATGCAATTACCATTTACGAAAAGTGGATGGCCGATCATCGCGATGAACAGCAGCCAAACGGGATTTTACCATCGATTATCCCTACTTGCGGATGGGGGTATATCTGGGGAAACGGGCCGGATTGGACAAGTTCCATTGCTATCATACCATGGAATATCTATCAGTTTTATGGTGATCCAAAACTGTTGGATGATTGCTACGAAAACATCAAACGTTATGTTGACCACATTACAGAAATGAGCCCAAATGGTTTAATCGATTGGGGACTTGGCGATTGGGTCCCTGTAAAATCGTTTGGTCCCAAAGAGCTGACTTCTTCGATTTACTACTATGTAGATGCTTCCATTTTAGGAAAAGCAGCCAAGATCCTCGGGAAAGAGTCTGATTTTCGTAATTATTCTGCACTTGCAGAAAAAATTGCAAAATCAATAAACGACAAATATTTAAACAAAGAAACTTGTATTTATGGTTCAGGATTTCAAACTGAACTAAGTGCTCCTCTTTTCTGGGGAATTGTTCCGGAAGATTTGCGTGCAAAGGTATCTGAAAATCTGGCCAAACGGGTTATCTCTGATAACAGGCATATTGATGTCGGATTGCTGGGAAGTAAAACAATCTTGAATGCTTTGAGTGAAAACGGATATGCTGATCTGGCATATGAAGTGGCTGCTCAGGAAGATTATCCGTCATGGGGATACTGGATCAAAAATGGAGCAACAACTTTGTTCGAGAACTGGCGAATCGAAGCTCAATCCGATCTTTCAAGAAACCACATCATGTTTGGTGAGATAGGCGCATGGTACTTTAAAGCTCTGGGGGGGATAAAGGCAGATTGGGAAAATCCGGGATTCAGGAATGTGCTGCTTGAACCACACTTCGTGAAAGGACTTAACTCGTTTAATTGCAGTCACAATAGCGCTTATGGCAAAATCGTGTCATCCTGGAAACGAAAAGGAACTAAAATCGATTATCAGGTTACTATCCCTGCAAACTGTTCTGCCAGGCTTACCTTGAAAGGAAGTAAAATTCTGGAAAAAAATAAAGAATTGTCTCGGAATCAATTTATTCAAGTTCTTCAGAACAATAACAGTTTGAATGTTTTAAGTCTGAAATCAGGAAGTTATCGGTTTATCATCGAACAGTAAATAATAGATTAATTTAATTGATTACAATCCTAAATCATCTCTTTGCTTTGTTTGAGGTTGAAGTTGAAGTATTGCGATTGAGGAACTAAAAAATACAATCATGTTTCGATATATTATAGTGACTTTATTGGGCTTATTCTTTGGGATCAATCAATTGAATGCCCAGATAAACGATTGGGAAAATGAAAGGGTTTTTGGTATAAATAAAGAAGATGCTCACTGTACTTATACTCCCTATTCAACGATACGGCAGGCATTGAAGGATAATCCAACGAATTCCCCTTACTATTTATCTCTAAATGGAATATGGAGATTCAACTGGGTGAAACAGCCTTCAGATCGACCTGCCGATTTTTATAAAACCAATTACAATGTTGCGAACTGGAAAACCATTCCTGTGCCTTCCAATGTGGAAATGTATGGATATGGCACTCCTATCTACACCAATATTGAGTATCCTTTTAAGAACGATCCCCCCAAGGTAATGGGCAAAGTGCCAGCCGACTGGACGACTGCCAAAGAACCAAATCCGGTGAGTTCTTACCGTCGCGATTTCTATCTTCCTGCAAATTGGGAGGGGAAAGAGATCTTCATCAACTTTGATGGTGTAATAAGTGCCATGTATGTCTGGATTAACGGTCAAAAAGTCGGTTACAGTGAAAGTAGCTTTAATCCAGCCGAATTCAATATCACTAAATATGTGAAGCCGGGCAAAAATATGGTAGCTGTTGAGGTCTACAAATGGAGCGATGGTTCATATCTGGAAGATCAGGATATGTTCCGTTTCAGTGGCATTCACCGCAATGTTAGCCTATATGCAACACCCAAAGTCCATATCCGCGATTATTTCACTCAGTCAGTTCTGGCTAATGATTTTAAATCGGCCACCTTTAAAACCAAGGTTGCAGTAAAAAATTATAATGGGAAACGCTCAGAAGTTTCAAAAATTGAAATCAGTTTATATGGAATAGATGGAAAACTTCTTAATAATAACATTTTTGCATCAAAAGAAGTCATGCCATTGGAAGGCAAGCAAGAAGCAAATTATAATCTTGAAGGTGAAGTAAAGAATCCCAAATTATGGTCAGCTGAGACACCTAATCTTTACACTGTCCTCCTGACTTTAAAAAATAAAAAGGGAGAGATATTAGAGATTCTTAGTTCAAAATTTGGATTCAGAAAGGTTGAAATAAAAGATAGTCGTCTGTGGGTGAATGGGGAACCTATCCTCTTAAAGGGAGTGAACAGGCACGAAGTGCATCCTGAATTCGGGAAAGCTGTGCCGGTAGCATCAATGATCCGCGATATTCAATTGATGAAACAGTATAACATTAATACGGTTCGCACCTGCCATTATCCGAACGATCCGTACTGGTATAAACTATGCGATCAGTATGGTTTATATGTGATTGATGAAGCGAATCTGGAAACCCATGGTGTTGGAGATCGACTATCGACTGATATTGTCTGGAGACCGGCTTATGCTGACAGAATGGTCCGTCTGGTTGAACGAGACAAAAATCATCCTTCAGTAATCATATGGTCCATGGGGAATGAATCTTTTGGAGGGTCGAATTTTGTCAACAATCGTCAGGTGATTCTATCGCTTGATAAATCGAGGCCAATTCATTATGAAGGGCAAAATGAAGTAGCCGACATTGAATCGAGTATGTATCCTTCGGTAAAAGATCTGCGAAGTCAGGGAGAGAAGGATTCGCCAAAGCCCTTCTTTATGTGTGAATATGCTCATGCTATGGGAAATTCAGTCGGAAATCTGAAAGAATACTGGGAAACCATCGAGTCACACAAACGCTTGATAGGCGGTTGCATCTGGGAGTGGGTAGATCAAGGCGTAATTAAACCAATTCCGGGAAAATCAAATGGAGGAACGTTTATTGCCTATGGAGGTGATTTCGGGGATAAACCCAATGATGGAAGCTTCAGCATAAAAGGACTTGTAAACTCATATCGGGAGGTAAAACCAGAACTGGAGGAAGTAAAAAAAGTTTATCAATACGTGAAAATCACACCCCAGGATATACTCAACGGGAAAGTATTGATTGAAAATAAATATGATTTTCTGAATTTAAAAGAGTTTAGTATAAACTGGTCATTAGCAGAGGATGGAAAGATGATTCAGTCGGGAAGAATGCCGGCACCTGATCTTCAACCCAACCAAAAGTCCTGCATTTCCATTCCGTTTAAACACCCTGAATTGAAAGCCGGAGCAGAATACTGGCTAACCGTTTCTTTGTTACTTTCAAAAGATACAGAATGGGCACGCAAAGGCCATGTTGTAGCTTGGAGTCAGATGCCTGTCGACTTTGATACACCTGCAAAAGCTGTTATTGCTGAGAATGAAATACCTAACGTAACGGTTAGTGAGAACAATCAGGAAGTAAATATCTGCAATAAAAATTTCTCCGTCTCCTTCGATAAATCATCAGGTCGGATTTCGATGCTTAGCTATAATAACAAAAAAGTGATTGATGGTGCCGATAAAGCTCCGGTCTTTAATCTATACAGAGCAAAACTTGACAATGACCGAACCATGGAACGAGGAGAGGTTATCGAATGGGAAAAAGCCGGATACGATCACTTGCAGCATTCCCTGAAGAGTTTTGCTTTCGAAACGATAAATTCGAAAAAAGTAAAGATAAAAACTGTAACTGAATCTGTAACTGCTTCAGGATTTAAGGTTTCAACGAGCCTGAATTATACAATTCTGGGCAATGGAGTCATCCATGTTGATGCGACCTTTAATCCAGACACTACCGGGATGTATATTCCCCGTCTGGGATTACAAATGACTTTACCCGAAGGCATGGAAAATGTGGAATGGTATGGCAGGGGACCGCATGAAAATTATTCGGATCGGAAAGAATCGGCTGCGTTTGGGATATATCGTAGAACGGTTACTCAAATGGCTGAAACCTACGAACGTCCTCAAGGGATGGCTAACCGGGAAGATGTTCGGTGGGTGAGAATAAGCGATAAATCTCAAAAGGGAATAGTAATTGTGGCGAATAGTCAACTCAGTTTCACTGCCTTGCATTTTACCGATCAGCAAATCAGGGCAGCGCAACACAAATATGAATTAGTACCTCTCAAAGAAACTGTACTCAGTTTGGATTATGCCCAGTGGGGAGTAGGAAATGCCAGTTGCGGTCCCGATCCATTGTCACAGTATTATATCCCGTTCAAACCGGCAAATATTTCTTTTAGCATTTGTCCTTATCTGCCTGAATCTGGCGAGATATCATCGTATGTCAGAAATAAAATCAAATCACTCAACTTCGGCTTTACGGGTTTTTAAAACATTGAAACATGAACGAAAAAAAAAGGTTTATTAAGAAGAATCTTTCTCTGATGTCATTTTTATTATTAAACAATAAAAATGGAATCAGATTATATTTGAATATATTCCTATTAATGATGTTTAATAGTCTTTCTGCTTCAAATGATTGGCATGGGGCGAAATGGATAGGATATAATCCCAAAGTTGAACGATATAACGTGCAATCCGGGGCTGAAAGTCATTTGAATTGGAAAGATCAGAAATGGATTTGGACAGGTGAAACAAATGAAAAGGGGGAAGCTCCTGCGGGTATTCGTTTGTTTAGATGTACGATAGATGTGCCCGATTTTGGATTAATTCGTTCTGCATGGCTTAGTGTTTCGGCAGATGATCATTGCAGGGTTTATCTGGACAAACATCAAATCTGTCCAACAGATCACTGTGGGCAAGTTGTTGAGCGTGAGGTGACCGAGTATCTAAAATTAGGTAAAAATAATTTTAATGTACAGGTTATCAATAATGAAATAAGTCCGGCAGGACTGGTTATGAAAATCATTGTTGAGTATAGCGATGGTCGTATAGCAGAGTTTTCATTGGATGCGTCCAATACGGTTTGGAGAACGGGAACAGCTGAAAACGATGAAAGTTGGCTGAGCTTAACAAGTCAAGATAGTGGTTGGAAGCCTGTTGTTGAATTGGGGGCAGTGGGTATGGCACCATGGGGTGAACTTACTCAGGGATATTATCCGGGCTCAAATCAGAGTGCACCTTCACCCATGTTGCGGAAAACATTTTCAGTAAATAAAAAATTACGAAAGGTAATACTAAAAAGTAGTGGTTTGGGTTGCCACGAAGTATATATTAATGGGACACGTGTTGGTAATTCTGTTTTAGATCCTGCGACGAGTCAATATGATAAAACAGTGTTATATGTAGAGCATGATGTAACAAAGTTGTTGAAACAGGGGAAGAATGCAATTGGAGTTATGTTGGGGAATGGATGGTTTGCTCACCCGGTGCATACAACCTGGAACTTCGATGAAGCTGTTTGGCATGACAGACCGAAATTATTATTGTCGTTAACGATGGAATATACGGATGGTACAAAGAAAACCGTTGTTTCAGATACATCATGGCGTGCCGATCTTAGCCCTGTTTTGGCTGATGATTTTATGAGTGGAGAAGTGTACGATGCGCAGATGGAGCAAGATGGATGGGCAAAACCGAATTTTGATGAATCAAAATGGAATTCGGCTGAAGAGATGAGCCCTCCGGGTGGAGTCCTTACCTTACAAAAGATGGCTCCAATACGTGTTACCAGAACAGTTAAACCCGTCAGTATATCGGAAATCCGCCCTGGTGTTTATCTTTTTGATTTAGGACAAAATATATCTGGTTGGGCACGTATTCGTGTGAAAGGGAAGCCAGGGCAGATGATTCGGTTATCTTACAGTGAACGGATAAACGATAATCGTCTGGACAAGAGTATGGGCGAATTCGTTTGGACAGGTTGGTATCAGGAAGACCGATATGTGTTAAAAGGCAAAGAAATGGAAGAGTGGGAGCCACGTTTCACTTATCATGGCTTTCGGTATGTCGAAGTGGAAGGCTTAACTCAAAAACCTACATTATCTGATTTGGATGGACGACTTGTACATACCGATTTTAATTCGGTTGGTACGTTTGAATGCTCCGATAGCTTTGTAAATCAGGTGCAAAATGCAGTTTTGCAAAGTTACAGATGCAATTTTCATGGATTCCCGACCGATTGTCCAACACGAGAAAAAAAGGGATGGACCGGTGACGCACATTTGGCGGTAGAGCAAGCAATGTTGAATTGGGATAATCGCGCAGGATATGAAAAGTGGATGGGAGATTTTGCAGATGTCCAGAATGAGGCGGGACTATTAAAAGCCGTTATTCCGTCACCTGGCTGGTCTGGTGATGAGTTTGACTGGGACGTAGCCAATATAATTATTCCATGGACAGTTTATATCTATACAGGAAATAAAGCAATAGTACAAAAGTCCTATCCGATGATGTGTCGTTGGGCTAATTTTTATTTTAATAGGAATAGCAACCGTATTATTGATTGTGGAGTTAGTGATTGGTGTCCGGCAAAGACGATAACTCCGAAAGAAATTACCTCAACCTGCTTTTTTTATGGGGCTCTTATTCGTTTGTCAAAAATGGCTGAATTGATGGATAAAAAGGACGATGCGATACGCTATAAAGAATATGCGGCGCAGGTCTTTCAGGCATTCAATAAGGGTTATGTAAGTCAGGATGGAAACGTGGGCAAAGGTTCACAGAGTGCACAAGCGCTTGCGTTGTATTTTGAGATATTGCCGGAAAAACTAAGAACTGCTGCAGCTAAAAAATTGTCAGAAGCTGTAACTAATGCCAACGATCACGTAGATGTTGGTATTTTAGGATCAAAAGCGCTCTTTAGAATGCTTTCCCAATATGGCTATCATGAGCAAGCCTGGCGTGTTTTACAGCAAAAAACGGCACCGGGCTATGGATCAATGTTAGCCGTTGAACCAACTACCCTGAGTGAAAATTGGGATGGTCATGCTTCGCAGAATCATATCATGTTTGGGGATATAAGCGGATGGTTTTATAGTTATCTGGCAGGAATTCAAATTGACCCTGCAAGTCCGGGATTTAAACATTTTATTTTGCGACCGATGCCTGCAGGTGATCTGAAATGGGTTAAGGCAGAGCATCGTTCTCCATACGGACTGATCCGGTCCCGTTGGGATAAAAACGGTGATGGCACCTATACTGCTCAGTTTACAGTTCCGGCAGGTACCAGGGCAACGATCATCTTACCTGATGGTCACCGGGAAGATGTAGGAACCGGTAATTTTAAATATACCTGGAGAGGTGCATCGAAATAATAAAAAAACGGATGATTGCATCGTTTTGAATATACCAATGACTATTTATTTTCCGATTCTGAGTGAAAAATAAATTATAAAATAACAATTTATTATGAGAAAAATATTTTTCATTTTATTGATATTAATCACAAGCAACGTATTTGGACAGGAAATCATTTGTGATAAACCTGGGATTGCTGATGCTTATAATCTTGCAATTAGTACCATTAATATTAATACCCGTAGAGGAATTTTGGCCGCAGGCGGCGATTATGGAGGAGAATGGACAAGAGATATAGCCATTAATTCATGGAACGGAGTAAGTTTATTGAAACCTACCGTAGCTGAAAAATCATTATGGAGTGTCACCATTCATAAAGACACGATCGGTCATCAATATTGGGATAAAATTATATGGGTTATTGCAGCATATAACCATTATAAGGCAACCGGGAATAAAGAATTTCTTCGACAAGCTTATCATTGTTCAGCTAATACGATGAACGGAATGGAGCGAATCGTTTTTGATAGTAAATATGGATTATTTAAAGGACCTTCTGTTTTTAATGATGGAATTGCCGGTTATCCAGCGCAAGTATATGATAGCTTAAATATATCATCGTCTGTATTTGATCAGAAAAATGCTAAAAACATTAAGTGTCTTAGTACAAATTGTTTATACTATGGAGCATATAACTCCTTGATCAAAATGGGGCAAATATTGAATGAGAATAGAGCCACGATTCGGATGTATCAGGAAAAAGCGGAAAATCTGAAAGCGAATATCTTAAAGTATTTTTATTCGGAACCAGAAAGCAAACTGTACTATTTAATTGATAAAGATGGTAAAATTGATAAATCTCAAGAAGGATTGGGAATCTCATTTGCCATATTGTTTGGAGTTCTGGATCATGATAAATGTGATAATTTAATTAAAAATGTAAGCACTTCGAAGTATGGAATAACTTCAATCTATCCTGATTTTTCAATGTTCTCCCCGGAAAGGACAGGCAGGCATAACAATATAATTTGGCCAATGGTAAATGGTTTTTTTGCACAAGCTTCAATTATAGACGGGAATCACACTTCATTTGTTCATGAATTGAATAGTTTAATCCAACTTGCCCTTGATAGTGATAAAGGTGATTACAATTTCAGAGAAATATATAATCCTTATACTGGCATTCCTGACGGGGGGTGGCAATGTGATCGTCATTGGGAGTCCTGTAAACATCAAACCTGGTCGGCTACAGCCTACCTTAGTATGATATTTTATGGATTAGCTGGAATTCGTTTAGAAAATGACTTAATGTCATTTTCACCATATTTACCAGGAGATATTCATTATTTGGAAATTAATCATATTAAATATCGTCAATCGGAATTGAAAATTATAATTAAGGGGAATGGTAAAAAAATTAAATCGTTTTCATTAAACGGTAAAAAACAATCTCGTAATGTAATTGATTCAAACATAAAGGGGTTCAATGTGATCTCTATTGAATTGAAATAGTAGGCCTATAACTAAATAATCCTTGAATCAGATTTGACAGCACAACAATAAAAGCAAAAAAATGAATCAATATAAAATAGTGAATCGATCTAAAAAAATGGCAGTATTCATTTTTCTATTTCTAACATCATGGAATGTATTTGCTCAAGACATAAAAGATGAAAATTATTCAGCAAAAAAATTTTTGATGTATTCTAAAACTGCGAAGGTGTTACCTTCTTTTATTCCATTAGAAATAGGAGAAATTAAACCGAGCGGGTGGTTAAAAGATTGGGCAACCAATGCTGCAAATGGAATTACCGGACATCTGGACGAGTATGAGGATGTATTCAAACATGGTTGGAAAGGTTATGGCTTTAAGGCAAGAGAAACAAACGAAGATGGAACCGGCTGGCCCATCGAACAATGCAGTTACTGGTTGGACGGAGCTGTTAAATTAGGATACATCTTGCATGACACTACGCTGATAAGAAAAACATCTTCACGCTTAAACCTTGTTGTAAACGGTGTTTTGAATGGAGGTGAATCATTTATTTATTGGAAACCGCAATCAGTCGTAAATGATTGGTTCAACAATTGGGGACACGGACTTATGGGACGTGCATTGGTTTCCTATTATCAAGCCACTCACGATCCTAAAATATTGCAAGCTCTTGTGAAAGTATATCAGATATTTCCGATAAAAGTTCTGTCCGATTCTACAGAGCATATGCCTCGGGGTGCAACCAATATTGATGCCATGACAGAAACTTATCTCATGAGTGGCAAAGAAGCGATTCTTAATAAAATTATTGCATATAGTAAAAATAACAGCGTTGTTGACGAAGAAACAAGATGGCAGAATAAAAGAGTAATTGTTCCCGACTTTCATCATGGAATTACTTTCTATGAAACATCAAGAGTGCCGGCCATGATGTATTCCTGGACAGGAAATGAAAAAGAATTTAATGCCACAACCAAAATTCTGGAATGGGGCGAAGAAAAAAATTTACTTCCTGAGGGGGTTTGTTCTTCTGAAGAATTTTTATCCGGTATTGGACCTTTCAGACATATTGAGACTTGTGATGTTCCTACTTCTATGTGGTCGTTTTTGTGGATGATGCGATTGACCGGTAATAGGAAGTGGGGCGATAAAATAGAAAAGATCTTTTTCAATGCAGGCCCTGCTCCTATCGCGCGTGATTTTAAAACCATGTGCTATTATCAATCGCCTAACAGATTTAGTAACAAACTACCTGAAGAAGTTCCCGTTCCTGGAAATGGAGACTTGAAATTTACCAGATACGGACAAGTAACATTGTGCTGTGTCGGGAATTCAAACAACATTATTCCGGACTATATCAGCAACATGTGGATGGCGACGGTGGACAATGGTTTGGCTGCAACGTTATATGGCCCATGTAAAGTAGATAAAAAAATCAATAATGTAAAAGTAGTTATCAATTGCAAAACAACTTATCCTTTTGATAATAAGATCGTGATGACTTTTAATTTACCAAAAGAAATTACGATGCCGGTATATCTTCGGATTCCGGAATGGTGTAGTCAACCGTCAATAAAAATAAATAACAAAGATGTTGCCATTAAAACTGAAAAAGGATTTGTTAAAATCGTTCGTACGTGGAAGATGGATGATAAGATATTACTCAGTTTCCCGATGACAGTTCAGGTCCAGCGAGGAAGAGAAACGCCATATCCTCAAACTAATTATTTTCTGAGAAAAGAATATAAATCTGCAGCAGATACAAGTATTAACAATCCTTACGAATGTATCACTTATGGCCCCTTACTGTTTTCATTACCAATTCCCGATCTAAATCCCAACCAGGAAATGGCAAATGCGAAATTTAATTATGCTTTGGATATAGATTCAAAGAATTTATCCAGACAAATAGCAGTCATTAAAAAACCATTAACAGGCAAATGGGCATGGCAGATAGATGCACCGATACAATTAAAAGTAAAGGCGAAACAATTTAATTGGCTTCCAACTCAGGAACAACCTTTACCTCAAGCTCCTATTAATAATGGCGAAGAAACCATGATACAATTGGTTCCCTATGGATGTACAAAGTTTAGGGTAACCATGTTTCCTGTAACCGAAAAGTCATGGAATTCATTCATCGATGCAAAATAGAATATACTTAGTTTAAGTTACGACAAAAGCAGATGATCAGCTAAAGCTTAATATCTGAATTATAGAACCTCTTTAACAAACCCATATATATAATGAAGCCTTGCTCTAATTTTTTAAGAGCGAGGCTTCGCTTTATTTAATGTTTGCTGAAAACGATTAACATTCCATTTTAGTGACGCTGCTTCTGGCGGGACAAGGAATGCTGCATCTTCGGAACTTTCCGCTTTATAAATGGAATTCTACTTCCTTATATAATACAAGAATATTGCATCCTATTTCCCTTAGGATTGAACTACCCTTCAACTACCCAATGGGTAAAGAAAGGGTAAAGGAAGGGTAGTTTAACGGTAGTTCAACTATTGTATTGCCCATGTTCTTCGTTATTCATGACATGACAATGCAGCCGAAAATTGAGAAGGATGAATTTTATGAAGATGAGATTATTTGACGAGTGAGTTACCCAGTTTGTAATTCAAAATTTACAAAAACCGAAGATGGTTTTTATTTTTGTATTTGAATCAACAGAAATTGCAATCGGGTTGAAACGGCATTGTGCGAAGACCGGTTTTGGAGGTCGGATTCATAAGATTCTATATAGATTTGTACTCTGGCAGAAAAGATGAGAATGATTTGTGTCGATCATGTAATAAGAGTGAAATGCATATGTCCGGGATATCAACAATCGGAACGTTATTCCTGGGATAACACATTCGAAGCGTTATGGCAATCAATGGAAAAATGTTTAGTGTAAGATGAAATCGAATAAACTTGAACCTTTTTATAGTGCAGGTGTGATTGAAGCCGGATGTGATGAAGCCGGGAGGGGATGTTTGGCCGGACCTGTATTTGCAGCTGCGGTTATTCTTCCTGCTGATTTCTCGAGTGAGATATTGAACGATTCCAAGAAACTTACCGAGAAACAGCGGTATGCATTGCGACCGGTCATCGAAAAAGAAGCATTGGCTTGGGCGGTAGCAATGCTCAATAATGAAGAAATCGATAAGATCAATATTCTGAATGCATCAATACAGGCTATGCATCGGGCGGTTGATCAATTAGATGTGAAACCGGAATTCCTGATCATTGACGGAAACCGTTTTAAACCGTATCCGGGGATTGCTCATAGTTGCATTGTGAAAGGCGATGGGAAATATTACTCCATTGCAGCTGCTTCAATTCTCGCCAAAACCTATCGTGATGATTATATGATACGGCTACATGAACAATATCCTGTTTATGGATGGTCTGTAAATAAAGGATATCCTACTGCTGCTCATCGAAATGCACTCAAAGAAAACGGGATTACCCCGTATCATCGGAAATCGTTTCGTTTATTGCCCGATCAGCTGGAGATCCCTTTTGTAAAATAATTGAATTACTTTTTTGTCATTTATGCTGAATAGTGTATATTGAGACGTTAAACAAACTCTGCTATAGTTGATTGTATAACGTTCCCAGATATAAACTTTCAGTATGAACCTGAAACCTGATTTTAAAAAACCAATTCCCTGGATAATCTTTATAGGGATTGCTGTCATCTGTGCTTTTTTTGCAATAAAAAACTTTGATAAGGCCAATCCTCTGGTAAGTGTCAAGATTACAATGGACCGTACGGCTGCCAGAAATGCTGCTATAAATCTTGCTTCGAGAAATATTTTGGGGCCTCAGAATGCCAATACAGCCATCATGTTTAATACAGACGATCATTTCCAGAATTATGTAGAACTGGAAGGTGGCGGATTGGATTCCTTTACTGCGATTGTAAAGAATGGGCATTATGTGCCCTATCAGTGGATTGTTCGTCTCTTCAAAGAGCATGAGACAAGAGAAGTTAATTTCTATTTTACTCCTGAAGGAAAGAGTTATGGCTTTACTGAAAAGTATCCCGAGAATGTAAAAGGGTTAGCATTATCAGCGGATACCGCGAGAGCGCTTGCCGAGAAAGAAGCTGTAAAGAAATGGGGAATAAATCTGAATAGATATTCACTGGTAGAGAAATCAAAGGAAACTAAGATTAGCGGGCGGGTCGATCATACGTTCGTGTATGAAGAAAACAGACAAAAAATAGGAGAAGCAACATATCGACTTCGGCTTGTGGTTTCTGGAGGGAGACTTTCGGAGGTAAAGCATTTTATGAAGATCCCTGAAGATTTCGACAGGCGGTATGATGAAATGCGTTCGGCAAACAATACGGTTGCTTCATTTGGGACAATCGGACTTGTCGTTGTATATGGGATCGGCGGGGTTATTATCGGCCTGTTTTTCCTTTTGCGGAAACGGAGAATTATTTGGAAGAACCCATTGGCTTGGGGATTTGCTATTGCCTTTTGTTCTGTCTTCCTGGTCACATTGAATAGTATCCCCCTTTCGTGGTTTGATTATGATACCTCGACCTCGGCATTGAATTTTCTTTTGCAAAGAATATTGGCTTCCGGATTATTCGGGGCCTTGGGAATGGGCGCAGTTATTGCTTTAACCATCATGGCTGCAGAGGGACTGGGACGGCTTGCTTTTCCCCGACATACACAGCTGTGGAAAGCATGGTCACCGGCTGCTGGCGGTTCTATTTCTATTTTAGGACAAACTGTTGCCGGATACATGTTTATGGCAATAGTTGTTGCACTCGATGTTGCCTATTACCTGCTTGCCAGGCACTGGGGGTGGTGGAGTCCAGCCAGTCCGCTTTCTGATCCGAATATTTTAGCAAACTATATGCCTTGGCTTGACCCGTTTGCAACATCATTTCAGGCAGGTTTTTGGGAAGAGTCGCTATGTCGGGCTGTCCCGTTGGCCGGGATTGTGCTGCTCACACGGAAATCAAAATATCGGGTATTGTGGATAGGTGCTGTATTGGTGTTGCAAACTCTAATCTTTGGGGCTGCACATGCAAATTACCCACAGGAACCATCGTATGCGCGTGTTTTTGAGATGATGCTCCCTTTTACAATAATGGGGCTCATCTACTTGGGATTTGGCTTGATTCCTGCTGTGATTGCCCATTTTACGGTTGATGTATTTTGGATTTCATTACCTCTGTGGGTAGCTTCTTCTCCCGGGATATGGTTCGATCGCCTGATGGTTCTTGTACTGTTGTTTATCCCATTATGGATTGTCTTGTTTTACAGGATTAAGCAGAAACATTGGAATTCTTTTCCGGATGATCTCAGGAACGGAGCATGGAAGGAAGAAACGCAAATAGAAGAAAATGTGGAACCGGAAGAACGAATAGAGTTGCCTGGTTCTCCATGGAAAAAATATCTGATTCCTTTGGGATTAGCCGGAATTCTGCTCTGGTCGGTTTTTACAACATTTAAGAAGGATTCTCCTCCTCTAAAGATTAACAGGCAGGAGGCTTTGAAAATTGCATCGGAAGCAGTCGTCAAACAGTTTAAGATAAAACCGGCGGAATGGACCATTGTCGGGAATATAGACCAGAATACGAATCTGGAACATCGCTTTGTCTGGACTAAGTTTGGAAAACAGGGATATAACCAATTGCTGGGAAAATTTGTAAATCCTCAATTGTGGAAGGTTCGGTTTGTCAAAATAAAAGGTAAAGTAGAAGAGCGAACAGAAGAGTATTCTGTAGATATAACTCCTGAGGGGAAGGTAATCAATGCTCAGCATATATTTCCTGAAAATAGAGCAGGAGCCAATTTAACGAAAGAATCTGCTCAGGTAATTGTTGATTCGATTCTGAAAAAAGAGTTTGGAGTTGAGCGGACAGACTTGGAAGAGATATCTGCCCGTCCCGAGAAATTAAATAAGCGGATTAATTGGGAGTTTATTTATTCGGATACTGTAGC
>JAUZOB010000289.1 GCA_030706665.1 Bacteroidota bacterium | reverse complement strand
GTTAATCCCACGACAGTCATTTTCTTTGCTTTTGCTGTTATAATCGCATCAATCACATTTTGTGAATTTCCGGAACTACTTATAGCTAGTAAAACATCACTTTCAACACCATAGCTGTTTACCTGTTGGGCAAAAATCACACATGAATCGATATCATTAGAAATAGCAGATAAAAGAGCAGCATGAGCACTTAATGAAATAACAGGCAGTCCTCCTTCTAATTTTACAGATAGATACTTTCCTCTGTCATCTGAGATTGCTTCGAGATTACGGCTCAAATCTTTGTTTATTGGGCGACAGATTTCAAAGCTTTTCATCAATTCTCCAACAATGTGGTCAGAATCAGAGCAACTTCCTCCATTTCCGCAAATCAGCATCTTACCCTTTTTCTGAAAACAATCTGTCATGATATTACAACTATCAAGGATATCCTGGCGGCATTGAGACAATATTGGAAATCTTTCCACCAGCTCATCAACATATCTTGTTCCTCTCATAATTACCAGATTCAAAATCTTTTATTATTTATTGCAACACACAATGCAGCGTAATCACCAATGCTCTCTCCAAGTGCAGCTGCTTTAATTTTGCAAACCTTAACCGCATCTGCTATTGCTTCTTTTTTCAACACTTTATCAACGTATGCCTTAAAGAAGTCTTCATTTCGTGAATAAATGCTACCAATGACGACACACTCCGGATTAAGAATATCAACCAATATTGACAGCCCCTCTCCAAGCTTCTGTGCAGATACCTCCATTATCTCAATAGCAGTTTCATCTCCTTCGGATGCTGCCTGAGCAACTAATCGTGCAGAAACCGGAGTGCCCGGCTGAAGCTTTTCATAAAATTGAACCGTTTCTCCTTGCTCTAATTTTTCACGAACTATCATTTGCGCAAGTTGAGCTATTCCTGAGCCACTACAGAAACCTTCAAAAGAGCCTGCTTTCCCAAATCCGACAGGACCTTTGTCTTTAAGACGCACATGCCCCACTTCGCCTGCCAGGTCATTGGTCCCACTGTATAGATTCCCATTGATAATTAATCCTGCGCCCAATCCGGTTCCGAATGTCAGAAAAATCATATTCTGAGTTCCTTTCCCTGCCCCCATTAACCACTCGGCCAATGCACATGCATTTGCATCATTCTGAAGAAAGACATCTATTCCAAATTCCTTTTTGAATATATCCGTTATCGGCACAGCATCCCAACCGGGCAGATTAGGCGGAGAATATATCACCCCTTTCTTGGAATCCAGTGGCCCCCCACAACTAATTCCAATACTTTTCAAATCAATGTCAGGATATTTATTTAATAATTCATGGGCTTTATCCTTAAATTCTGCTATAATCTTCGAATGCCCCCTTTCAACTCTGGTCTCAAAAACTATTTTTTCATAGAGATTAAATTTATCATCTCCAAGAACGATACTGCATTTCGTTCCTCCAATGTCAAATCCTAAAAAGTAATCCAAACCAGTTATTTCATTATTCATATCAGTGTATTTAGTTAGGATAATATATTTGCTAAACCGTATTAGCAAATATATTAAAAATATAGATTCTGCACTAAAGACTTAAAGTATTTTTTAAAACCTCACTCTCAAGAGAATAGAATAAATCATTCAAACACCTTGAATATCCCGGAGTAAGCAGGTTCAATCTGCACCGGGTAATACAGGCACTTCGGAATTTTCAAAATGTTCTTAAATGGAGAAAGCAGAATCTGACAATAAAAAAGCATGAGAGCAATATGAAAATGTAATAAATATTCATATTGAAGGTACAATCAATACTTTAGGATTGCCTCCTGTGTCAAATTTTCTAAATAGTACGCTTCCAATTTATGAAATAATGCAAATACTGGGCATATCTGTTTTTGATTAACAAAATGCCTGCAGAAGAACTAGTTACAAAAACAGAGAACAATCCAGATATCAAGAGACAATATGAATTATTTAATTTTTAACGCATCGTCAGTATTATTCGATATAGAAAGGAATTAATATCACCGGGACTCTCAGGCACATGCTACCTCTTTGTCCCATACTTTGAAAATAACATTCTCAAAGCAAGAAGACCAGCAATCAGTAACAACACTATATATGCAGCAAGTCCATCTCAATAAAACTCTATTGAGACGGACTTGCTGATATTTGATGTTATACTTATAGAAGCTTGATTATATAATCCGGAAAGACTCCCATTGCAAGAGTCAGGATCGTTGTAATTAGTAATGAGATTCCAAAGACAACCGGGATTTTAATTTTCTCCGCTTCTCCTTCTTTCAGGAACATTGCATTTAACAATCTAAAATAGTAAAAGACTCCCAATACTGCAGCTAAAACAGCAAAAATAGTCAGTAGTATATACCCGCTGTCGATTGCTGCGACAAAAATGTAATACTTAGCAAAGAATCCCGCTGTAATAGGAATTCCCGCCATTGAAAGCAATGCGACAGACATCACAATTGCAAGTAAAGGATTCTTCTTTGCCAATCCATTAAATGCATCAATCGAATCATCTGAGTTTCTATGATTTTTAACAAGAATCAGAACACCGAAAGCAGGAATAGTTGCTAAAGAATAAGCAAGAGTATAATAGAAGATACCTCCTGCAGATAATTTATTTAAAGCAATGATTCCCAAAAGAAGAAAACCTGCATGTGAAATACTAGAGTAAGCCAATAACCGTTTGACTCCTTTCTGAAGCAGAGCAGCAAAATTACTGATCAGCAAAGTCAAAATTATCATTCCCCAGAGGAGTGGTTCCCAGAAAGTAGCAATACTTGAGAAGGCACTTGAGAAAAGACGATAAAATGCTGCAAATCCTGCAATTTTAACCACCGTTGCCATAAAAGCAGTAATCAACGTAGGTGAACCTTCATAAACGTCCGGAGTCCAAAAATGAAACGGTGCTGCTGCAACTTTAAAAGAGAAACCCACAAGAATCAAGATAATCCCCATATAGAATATTCCCGGCAGCTGCTTTGTATTATTTACATAGTCTGATATTGCTGAAAGCTGAAAAGTTGCAGAAGCCCCATATACCAAAGTAATCCCCAATAATAGAATTGCCGAAGCAAATGCTCCCATCAGAAAATATTTGAAAGAGGCCTCATTAGATCTTAATGAGAATTTTTTACTTCCTGCCAATACATACAATGGAATTGAAAGAGTTTCAATTCCCAGGAAGAGCATGATCATATTTGAAAAACTGGTAATCAGGAATGCACCAAAGACCGTAAACAACATTAAAGCCATAATCTCTGCCACGTGTTGTTTAACGTCCTCATAGTAATAAGCAGAGAGCAACACGACAAACATCGTACTTAACAGAATTGAGGCATTGAACGCAACGGAATAATTATCGGTCACAGCCATATTATTGAAGCTGGACGAAGGATGATTCCACTGCATAACTGTCAGCCCAAGGGTAACTAAAAGTCCAACTACAGCCAACGGTAGCTGTATCTTTTTAGAATTTGTTAATTCGATGTATAATAAGGCAATCCCGAAAACTGCTATACTGATTAATGCTGCCATATCTATTTTACTTAACAGAAAATCATTTCCTTGGTTAATAAACAATAAAAGAGAACAGAGAATTTACTGCATCACTGGTCAGATCAAGTAACGGCTGAGGATAAACACCTAAAGCTATAACTAAGATTGCAAGAATAGACAAACCAATCAGTTCTACCCCGCTAACATCCTGAAACTTTAATGATGCACTACTTGGTGTGCCCAACATCACTCGTTGAAACATATACAACATATAAATTGCTCCCATTATAATTGTCAGGCCAGCTGCAAAAGCCATCCAGATGTTATAGCTGAATATTCCTGAAATAAGAAGGAACTCCCCAATAAAACCATTCGTGAGAGGCAATGCAATACTTCCAAGCATGATAATCATAAACAAAGAAGTAAACTTCGGAGACAGGCTTCTTATTCCTCCCAATTCCGAGATCTTTCTGGTTCCGGTTCTGGTCTCAATAATATCAATCAGATAGAAAAGTCCGACGACATTGATCCCGTGAACAAGCATCTGGAACATTACTCCTTGTAAACTCTGGAAGTTACCTGCAAAAAGACCGGCAGCGATAAGTCCGACATGAGCGATGGAAGAATATGCGACCAATGTTTTCAGGTCATTTTGTTTTAATGCAATAATCGAACCATAAAGGACCCCGATAATTGCAAGTATCATGGCTACATTACCCCACAAGGCAACACCAACGGGGACAACCGGAAGCAACCAGCGAAT
>JAUZOB010000288.1 GCA_030706665.1 Bacteroidota bacterium | reverse complement strand
TATAACGTTCACCGGCACTACCTTGTATCTCGTCTTTGCCGACTTCAACAACCCCGAAAGGAACTTCGTAAGCAACTTTGCCATTGTCCGTATTCAGAGGCAATGCAAATCTGAATTCCCGGTAGAGGATGCCTTCCCAGTTTAATAGAGAGACCTCAAAATCAATTTTAGGAAGTCGAGAATAAACAATCATCGTTTGCTCTACAACAGCATTCCTGATGGGACAACGAAGCTTCCATGCCTTATAAACCGGACCGTTGTCAGTCATGACCCATTTTGATGTATGATTGGAGAGTTTGTCAAATCCCTCGGCATCCGGTTTCTGAATATCTGAAAATTCACCTGCACCATTCCCAATTGATCTCATGGTAAATACTTCGGCTCCCAGATAACGATCGGTCTTAAGTAAATCGACATTTAACTTTTTATCCCTGATTTGTTTTATCCCTCCATTCGTCAGCTCAATCTGATAAAAGGCATTTTCAAAAACAGGATTATTGTCTACCGCTACTTCCGGAATTTTGTTGAGAGACGGTTTGAGGTAGAAAGTTTTATATCCTAATGAAGGGATCTCCTCTGCAATAAAACAAACCGTCGCAGATTTTAAAGACCCATCGGTGTAATAGTCCGCCTTGCTCATTTGAACAGCAATCTCTTTCCCTTCCCCATTATAAAGCTTGAGGGAGGCTGCTTTGGATGGATCAAAGTTTACGGTGATACTTACAGGGTCAGTCCTTTCCCATGAAAGGCTGTTGAAGACAATTACCGGGATTCCCTTTTTGTTGTTGGTCTGAATTGTTGAAGCAATACTCTTTAACGCGGTTTCTGTTAATTGTTTTGCTTCAGAAAGAGCGCTAGTGTATTTGGCTTCGAATAGGGCATCCGTTATATCACCATGTTTCCCACCCCAACCATGGTCGGGAAATATCTTATTTTCCCATGCTTTGGTCAGACGTGTTTCAGGATAACCGGTGAAAGATTTTTTTAGCAGACAATCAATCGTTGAAAACTTCTCGGCAACAGTCATCAATATATCGCCATCTCTGCTGGCACGGATGGCTTTCTGATGAGACGGGCCGTGAATGTATAACCAGACAGCAGGACGTTCTCCTTTTATCGAGGGAAGAGAAGCATTGGCATCAACGTATTTTTTTAGAAATGCAGGCGCAGTTGATAACGAAATCTTGGGAAGATTCAAATTGACGATAGTCCCATCTTTTTTCTCAAATGAAGAGATGCTGTTCCAACCGCTAATGAGAGCAGAGTAATCTTTCGCCGGACTCATATCCCAATCTGAGAAGAGTGGAGCAACAGGTTTTGAATCGGCCTTCAGATTTATTCTCTTGTCCCATTCAAGTATTGAGTGCCCTATGAAGTCGGCTGCTTCGAAAAATGGTTTGTTTAAATTCGGATATTCAAGAGAATAATGTCCCATTGAATAGGTCGTCACAAAAGAACCGTCAGGACTAAACCAGTTAAAGATGCCTGGCGTTTGTCTGCTTATCACCATAAAATCAGTCCCTGCTTTTTTCAGGATCTGAGGCATTTGAAGTGATCTTCCTGGTACATCCACGTTCCAATAAGTATTAGCCTGATAACCGTTAAATTCTTTCTTCAGCCACTTTGCTCCCAAATAGAACTGACGAACTAAAGCTTCATCTGAATACATCTCTTCATATGGCATCTGATAAGATGATCCACAGGAAAGTTTGCCACTTAAAAGAAGATCCTGAAATTCAGCCTTTCTCTCCGGATGTCTGCTGATAAATTCTTTCACCATTAAAACGTCTTCGACGTCAAAACGATAGTTCGGATTTAGTTTTGCCTGATCAAAAAGTGGAGCGAGAAGCATTGTGTCACGCTCGATGATACATTTCTCAGGAGAATCCATCCATGCAATGTCCTGGTGACTGGAATTCATGAGCATGATAGAGCCTTCAGAGAATTTGCCTCGCGATAATTCAAGTAATGAATTACTCAGTCCGGGTTGATAGACAATATTTATCAAAGCATTGAATGATGTGCCTTTTTCAATGCACTGCCTGATCACTACAGACTTTTCCTGAAGGGTTGATTCATTGTAAGTTCCGGAAAGTGACTTTAAATTAAAAAGTCTGTTGTTTTTGTCATACAAAACAAAAGGTTGATCGATTGAAGAAGTCGGAAGAGTCGTCATTCCGATTGCATCTTCTCCCTGAAGCTTGAATGCTATATCTTTTTTGATAGTACCTGACTCGAGATTTAAAACCTTGTTGGAAAAGTAATATGGAGCATGAATTGAAAGGGATAATTCATTGGTCTCCTTTTCTGAAGTCAGGTTGAACCATCCTTGGTACTTCATGGATTCTTGCAGGTAAGAAACCGTATTGGTGCATTTAAATACCATATACCACGCATTACTTCCCAAAGCCTGTCCACAGATTTTAATCTTAACCGGCAGTCCGGGTTTTATCCAGCTCGTAGGAATGCTCAATAGCGTGTATCCCTGAGCATCATTGTGTTGGTCTCCTTTTACTTTGAAAAATGACAATGTAGCGTTATTCGATAAATTGACTGACCAATTGGGATTTCCGGTGTATTCGAATGTAAAACGTTTGACATCATTGATATAGACATCAAAAGGTCTGTTCTTGTTCGTATTGTCAAATGATGCAATCCATGAAAAGCTCACCGAGTGTTCTTTATAGTTATCGGGAACTGGTGCCGTATTCCATTCAATGAAGGAATTACCGGTGGTACATCGTGTCAATATTGCATCAGAAATATCGTTACGAAGAGAAGGATAGGAGATGTCTTCTCCGGAAATCTTCGAATGATAGCCTTCAAAACTCTTTTGGATTTTAAGGCTGAAATCATACAACTGTTTTAAATCAGCAGCGTTTACATCTTTTGTAATGCTGTTGCAAAATAGTATGAGTATGATAATATAAAGTCGTATAACAGATCTTCTCATCGGATTTAAAGTTTTATGGTTGGTGGAATAGTTCTGAATGGTTCCATGTATCGTTGTCACAACAATCATACATTCCATTCCCGGACCCTTTATTTTAATAAAAATAGTAAAAAATAATCAGATTCAGATAATATTTTCCGGGAAATCTCATGAATTTAGTGTGTTTTAATGTGCATCATATCAGTTGATTGTATGTCTGTTTGTGATGAAGTTTGTTCTATAATTTCACGGGCGACTTAAATCTATCCGGAGATATTAAATTTGTTGAAAAATGGAAATTTAAAGTGGAAGATCTTTACAGAAGATTATATGCAAAATTAGACTTGAGATGCTGTATGTAATAACGTAATTGGTTTGCATTTCTATCTATGATCGCATAAAAAAAGGGATCATCGTTTGTGTTGCCACAAACAATAATCCCTGTCAATAATCAGAAAAACATACTCTTTGATCTGATTCGATCCGAATCAGAATAATCCGTCAACTGAAAGATAACGCTCTCCTGTATCGTAAGAAAAACTTAGTATTGTCGATCCTTTCGGTATTTCGGGAAGTTTCTGAGCAATGGCTGCCAGTGAGGCACCTGATGAGATCCCTATCAATAAACCTTCAAGGGTTGCGGCTTTGCGTGTATATTCGAATGCTTCATCCTTCCCGATGCGAATTGCTCCGTCAAGCAAACTGGTGTCCAAAGTTTTTGGAATAAAGCCGGCTCCGATTCCCTGAAGAGGATGAGGTGCGGCAGTCCCGCCACTGATAACCGGTGATAAGTCCGGTTCCACTGCAAATACTTTTATATTGGGGAATTTCTGTTTCAACACTCGGGCAACTCCTGACAAATGTCCGCCAGTCCCGACTCCGGTTATCAGATAATCAATTCCTTCCGGAAAGTCAGCCAGGATTTCCTGAGCGGTAGTTGCACTGTGAATGTCAGGGTTCGAAGGATTGTCAAATTGAGCTGGGATCCATGAACCCGGATTCTGAGCAGACAATTCCTGTGCCCGTTCAATTGCTCCTTTCATCCCTTTCTCACGAGGAGTCAAATCAAGTTCTGCTCCATAAGCAGTCAGGATTCTTCTTCGTTCGATTGACATCGATTCGGGCATTACCAGAATGAGTTTATAACCTTTGACCGCAGCAACCAAGGCTAAGCCGATTCCTGTATTGCCTGAAGTTGGCTCGATAATTAAGGCACCCGGTTTAATGATGCCTCTTTTTTCTGCATCTTCAATCATTGAAAGTGCTATCCGGTCTTTTATACTTGCTCCGGGATTAGCTTTTTCAAGCTTTACCCATACTTCATAATTGTTGTCAAAT
>JAUZOB010000287.1 GCA_030706665.1 Bacteroidota bacterium | reverse complement strand
TGTCGGGCATTTGTACATCCAGTAGAATAAGAGAAATATCTAAGTTCTTATATGCAATTTTTAATGCTTCATTCCCTGAATTTGCTTTTAAAAGTTCTCTGTCTGGAGAACTAATAATCTGTTCCAATACAAAGATATTTTCCGGACGATCGTCTACAAGTAAAATTTTATGAGTCATAAGTCACAGCGTTAGTTTTCAAAAAGTAATGAGTTGATTTTAATGGTAATTTCTTTAATAGAACCGGTGAAATCCGGGTCGCAAGCTCGTATTGCAGATGCTGGCATTTCAGACGATTGTGCTGTATTGGGATCCTGAACCATCAGTAACCCTCCTTTATGTTTTATCCTGAAAAGGCCTTTAGTGCCGTCAGTATTTGCCCCTGTTAATATAACTCCCACCAGTTTTGATGTAAAAGCATCGGCTGCGGATTCAAAAAGGACATCTATCGAAGGACGTGAAAAGTTGACCGGCTCTGAAGCACAATAACTAAATGATCTATCCGGTTCGATGAGCAGATGATATCCGGGAGAAGCCAAATATATACACCTTGAACGTATAACTTCTTTTTCGTCCGGTTCCTTAACTTTTAACTTTGTGTGGTGTTGTAGAACGGAGCACAGCTGGTTCAATGAATTTTTCCCAAGATGAATTACAATAACGATTGGAATATTAAACTTTGGAGATAGTCCCTTTAAAAGCTCGATAAGTGCAGTTACACCTCCGTTTGAAGTACCAATGACAATAAGCTCGTATTTCCGTTTAAATTTCATTCTGTTTATGCAATTTTCCGATATATCTTCTCCTTCTTATCCACAACTTCAAATCGGTCGAATAGCTTGCTGAACTGCAATGTCTCTTTTGATCCGAGTGCTAAATAACCAAACATGCACAGACTGTCATAGAAAAGCTGAAAGACTTTTTCCTGCAAAGGTTGTTTGAAATAAATAAGCACATTTCTGCACACAATCAAATGGAATTCGTTAAAAGAACGGTCAACGACCAGGTTGTGTGATGAGAATACCATATTCCTGCTCAATTGTTGATCCAGCTTAACCATTCCAGAATTAGTTACATAGTAATCGGCGAGACTATTTTTACCACCGGCATTAATGTAATTCTGTGAATATTCCTGAAAATATCGGGCAGGGTATATTGCTTCCCGGGCCTGTGACAGAACATTCTGATTTAAATCTGTAGCATAAATCCTGGCATTATCCAATAAGTTGTTTTCCTTTAACATGATTGCCATAGAATATGGCTCTTCGCCACTGGAACACCCTGCATGCCATATTTTAAAGTACGGATGTGTTTCAAGATAAGGGAAGATCTTCTCTTTTACAGCCTTGTAAAACGAAGGGTCTCTAAACATCTCTGTGACATTAACCGTTACTTCCTGAACAAAATCAAAAAACAGTGATTCGTTATTAAGAAGTCCGTTCTTTAATTCAAAGAAATTATTCATATTCTTCAGGTCTGCGAAACGATTAATCCTTCTTTTTAACGAGGCTTCCGAATATCCTGTAAAATCAAACTCATAACGATTATGAATAATTTGCAGAAGTTCTGCTTTTTCAGAATCAGAGATGTCAAATGTTTTTGAAAGAGGGTTTATTGATGTAACCATATTCTCATCATGCTTATTAATTTCTGTGTATCGACCGGTTTGGAGATATAATCAGAAGCACCTGCATCAATGCATCTTTTACGATCTTCTTTCATCGCCTTAGCTGTAAGGGCTATAACCGGCAATTTATTATATATCTTGTGTTTGCGAATCCGGGCAGTTGCTTCATAACCATCCATTTCGGGCATCATGATATCCATCAATACAAGATCGACATCATTGTACTCGTCCAGTTTCTCAAGAGCTTCTTTTCCATCGTTTGCCACTACAATATTCAGCTCATAAGCTTCAAGGACTTTGCTAAGAGCAAAAATATTACGCATGTCATCATCCACTAACAAGACTTTTTTCCCTTTTAATGGCTCTCCGTTAATGATGCGGTTTGTGGTGTATTCAGGAGTTCCGGAATTGCTCTTTTCCCCTTTCAGACTGCGAAGGAATAACGACATTTCGTCAAGCAAACGTTCATTCGATTTGGACTTTTTAGAGATGATCGAATTGGAATATTGCATTAGTATTTTATTTTCTTCCGGTGAAATTTCTTTACCGGTAAATACAATAACCGGAATTTCGGTCAGTTTCTTTTCATCTCTGATTTTCTTCAAAAGAGAGATGCCATCCATATCCGGTAACATCAAATCCAGAATCACCGCATCAAATTCCTGCTTGTCTAATAGTTCCAGTCCTTGCTGTGCAGTTTCTGCATTAATGGTAACCAGATCATGATTCGTTAAAAGAAAATGCAATGCTTCCTGCTGAAGCGGGTTATCTTCAATGATCAGTATTTTACGGATCTGCTTGTCAATCGTCTCTTCAATCGAATTAAATACATTCCGGATCTTATCAGGTGAAAGAGGTTTTTTAAGGTATTCAACAGCTCCCATTTCCAATCCGCGTTTTTCATCATCCATCCCCGAGACAATGTGTACTGGTATTTGAGCTAAGTCAGGATCTTCTTTTAATTTCCGAATAACGGTCCAGCCATCCATAACCGGCAAACCGATGTCGAGAATGATGGCGTGAGGTTGATACTTCCGGGCCATTATAAGAGCCAGATCGCCTCTGTTTGCAACAATGGTCTTAAATCCTTTTTCGTGGGAGAAATCAACCAATACTTTGGCAAAGGCATCTTCGTCTTCAACTACAAGAATCAGTTTATCTGCTTGTGACAAATCTGTGGGTTTATCCCCGATCTCTGAAAACGTTATTTCTGATTCTGTTATTGCCTCAGAAATTGTAGCCTCTTCGATCGGTTGCGAAACAATCTGTACTGGTTCTGCTTTTTTGGAAGGAGGAGTGTTAAATACAGCATTGTCTTCCAATGGTAAGTAAATCGTAAAAGTGCTTCCTTTTCCCGATGTACTTTCCAATTGAATCTCTCCACCCAGCAAAATTGCCAACTCCCTGCTGATTGAAAGTCCGAGTCCCGTTCCTCCAAAACGTCTGCTGGTCGTTCCGTCTGCCTGTTGAAAAGCTTCGAATATCAGCTTCTGCTTTTCGGGGGGGATTCCAATTCCGGTGTCAGATACGGAGATTCCAATTACATTTTTAGAATTCCTCAAATTCTCATTTCTATAGAGGATGCCGGATACCGGGACAAAGACTGAAAGAGATACTTTCCCGTTTGCTTCTGTAAATTTAAATGCATTTGATAGCAGATTTTTGAGAATCTGTTCCACCCTGAACCGGTCAGAAACCATGGATGCCGGCGTTTCACCAACTCTGTTTACTTCAAAGACAATCTTTTTTTCAGAAGCGACCTCCCGGAACAGTCCATGAAGCTCATCCAGAAATTCGGATATCTGAAAGTTTTCCGGATGGAGTTCAATCTTTCTGGATTCGATCTTAGAAAGATCAAGGATGTTATTAATCAGATTTAACAGATCCTGACCGGCTTTATTGATAATCTTAATATATTCTGTCTGATCCTTGTTTAAGTTGTTGGTTTTATTTTCAAGCATTAAACCAGAAAGAATCAGCATACTATTCAATGGTGTTCTCAATTCATGGCTCATATTTGCCAGGAATTCGGATTTATAACGGCTGGTGTTTTCAAGTTCCTGTGCTTTAAGGTCGATGGCTACCTTAGCCTGTTCCAGTGCATGATTCTTGATTTTAATTGATTCGTTGTGTTCTTCGAGCTGCTGAGTCTTTTCTTCAAGTGCTGCATTGGCTTGCATCAGCTCTTCCTGCTGAACTCGAAGTTCCTCTTCCGACTGTCTGATTATATTTGTTTGTGCTGCAAGTTCTTCATTGGTTACTCTTAACTCTTCTTCCTGAGTTCTCATCCTTTCATAGGCTTCCTGAGTTTCCTTCAGAAGTACCTCCGATTGAATTCTTCTTTCAATTAATCGTAATGATATGGCCAGATTCACAGAAAGTTTAGTGAGAAATGATATTTTGTTTTCATCAAATTGAACCAATGACGCCAATTCAATGACTCCTTTGACAATTCCTTTGTATATCAATGGAAGGATGATCATATTCGCTGGAGGAACATTGACAAGGGAAGATTCGATTGATGTATAATCCGAAGGGACATTGTTTAGCAAGATGTAATGTTTCTCTATGGCAGCCTGACCTACCAATCCTTCACCATATTCTACAACCTTTGACATTCTTCTGTGTTTATCGCAGGCGTATGAAGCG
>JAUZOB010000286.1 GCA_030706665.1 Bacteroidota bacterium | reverse complement strand
GTTTCTCTGGGAAAAGTTCTATTTTTCTCCTCTAAAAAGTACAACCCTTTCCCAAATCAATACTCATTTCATCAGTTCTAGAATGAACTTTGGGCTCAATGCCTCGCATTCAAAAAACAACTGCTTTATCACAAAATCACTGTGAATTTACGAAATAGAAGCAGCAATTGATATGATATACTCAAATTTTTTTTAAGTGTTTTATGGAGCAATTCTAAATTAAATTGCAGAAGATTATCCCTTGTTGGTGTTTTATAGGATCTCAAAATAATTTTTTGTGAATGTATCTCAGACTCGCAGCTAATTCTATAAGATTAAGGATTCTATATTGTTTTTCATTGATAAAATCTTTAATATTTTTTGTCGTTTTCGTATTATCGTATAATAATTTTGTTTGTATCTTTCTTATTCATTATACTATCGTTTTATTTTATAGAACTCAATAGACATTTGATTGAAGGCTTCAGAATGCATAATTTCAGTGATTGCTCGTTTTAGAAAAAGAGACAATTGATCAAATGGGGATGCATATAAAATGAACATTTCATTTTATATGCACCAAACAATTAGTTTGAGTAATTGTTCTTTCATTGTATATTATGAATATCAAAATTTCTTAAGCGTACAGTGTCCTATTTTACCAGAACTAATATGGATTAACAATTTGACAATGATAGGAAAACATGATTGTTCCGGATTGCTGCATGAGGACTGATCGTAGATATTCAATAACTTTATAATCAGAAAGAGCTGTTTCTCGATTAGAAAATAGGTAGTTTGGATTTCAGAGGGATGAATTATGAAGAATTTTATCAGTCGGATTTGGGATCTATATTTTGAAGGATTTCGTGAAATGACATGGGGAAGGACTTTATGGATTATCATCCTAATTAAATGCTTTGTCCTTCTTTTTGTGTTAAAGCTCTTCTTTTTTCCGGATATTTTGAAAAAGAATTTCACGAATGACAGACAGCGGAGCGATTATGTATTAGAGAATCTAACCCAAAAAACGAATAAGAGATGATTGAGAACATTAATGTGTCTTTAGTTGACTGGTCCAGGGCACAATTTGCACTTACTGCAATGTATCATTGGATTTTTGTCCCGCTCACCTTGGGTATTACTTTCATAATGGCCATTATGGAGTCGATTTATCTAAAGACCGGTAATCCGGAATGGAAGAAAATCACCAAGTTTTGGATGAAGCTTTTTGGGATCAACTTTGCGATTGGAGTTGCTACCGGAATTATTCTTGAATTTGAGTTTGGGACTAACTGGTCAAATTATTCATGGTTCGTTGGAGATATCTTCGGAGCACCTCTGGCGATAGAAGGAATAATGGCTTTCTTTCTTGAAACGACCTTTATTGCGGTAATGTTCTTTGGATGGGAGAAAGTAGGGAAGGGGTTTCACCTTTTGTCGACATGGCTTGTTGCTATAGGATCGAACTTGTCAGCTTTGTGGATACTTGTTGCAAATGGATGGATGCAGGATCCCCGTGGAATGGAGTTTAATCCTGTTACTGCCCGTAATGAAATGGTGAATTTTCTGGATGTAGCATTGTCGCCTACTGCTATTAATAAGTTTCTACACACCCTATATTCCTCTTACCTTTTATCAGCAGTATTTGTAATCGGCGTTGCTTCGTGGTACCTGCTTAAGAAACGGGAGGTTGTTTTAGCACGGAAAAGCATCCTTGTCGCTGCGATATTTGGTTTGCTGACTTCTCTGTTTACAATCTCAACAGGGGATGGTTCTGCACGGCGTATTGCCAAAGTTCAACCGATGAAACTGGCATCTCTCGAAGGATTATATCATGGGCGAGAACATGCAAACCTGATTGCTTGGGGTTTCATGTCGAATAAGCCGGTAGATATGGATAAGCAGGAGCAAAAGGATTTTTATTATAAGATTGAGATCCCCGGTTTCTTATCCTATCTTGCTTATGCTGATTGGAATGCATTTGTACCGGGAATACATGACCTGCTTCAAGGAAATTCCAAATACGGGCTTATGTCTGTAAAAGAAAAGACAGAGCGAGGGAGATATGCGATTGGTAAGCTTAAGGCATATAAAGATGCCGTGGATCGAAAGGATAATGTTGTAGCAGAAACTTTGAAATCAGAGTTCCTTAGTAAGAATTTCAAAGAGAATTACTTCAAATATTTTGGCTATGGCTATATTACGAATCCGGATAAGCTGATTCCTAATATTCCCTTGATGTTTTATAGTTTTCATATTATGGTTGTACTCGGATTTTATTTCCTCTTGTTTTTTATCCTGATCATTTATTTAATTCTGAGAAAGAAAACCATAGAGAATAAATGGATTTTGCGAATTGCTATCTGGTCTATTCCTTTAGCTTATGTCGCCTCTCAATGTGGATGGATTGTAGCTGAAGTTGGACGACAACCATGGGTAATACAGGATCTGATGCCTGCAATGATTGCTGTATCGCATATATCAACAGGGGCTGTTCAGGTAACATTCTGGCTCTTCGTAGTGATTTTCACAACACTGCTTATTGCAGAGTTGAAGATCATGTTTAAACAAATCGAAGTTGGACCCAAAGAGGATGGAGGACCTAAAAATGTTTGAATCATTTTCATATCTTTTCTTGCAACAATACTGGTGGACCATCATCTCTTTGCTTGGTTCATTGTTGGTATTTCTAATGTTTGTGCAGGGTGGACAAACACTAATCTATACTTTGGGCGAAACAGAGGAAGAGAAAACTATGATCATCAATTCCCTGGGGCGAAAATGGGAATTGACTTTCACTACATTGGTTACATTCGGAGGAGCTTTTTTTGCTTCTTTCCCGTTGTTCTATTCAACCAGTTTCGGAGGAGCTTATTGGGTATGGATGACAATCCTGTTTAGTTTTGTGATTCAAGCTGTCTCTTATGAGTATCGTAGAAAGCCAGGCAACTTTCTTGGTGCTAGAACATTTGAGATTTTTTTGATGATAAACGGATTTCTGGGGACTATTCTAATCGGAACTGCTGTTGGAACATTCTATAATGGGGCAATGTTCTCGATTGATCAGATGCATTTTTCAAAATGGGAAACTCCTTATGGTGGATTGGAAGCAATATTGACATTTCACAATGTGGCTTTGGGAGTTTCAGTTTATTTCCTTTCTCGAATATTGGGTGCTCTCTATTTGATGAATTCAATTAATGATAATAATATTAGACAAAGAGCTAAAACGCAGGTGTGGTATAATGCGATCCCATTTCTGATATTCTTCCTCTATTTTCTGATTACCTTGCTTTTAAAAGACAGTTTTTCTTATGATCGTGAATCTGGATTTGTATACATCGAACCTTATAAGTATCTCCATAATCTGATTCATATGCCGGTTGTATTGGTTTTTTTACTTTCAGGCATCGTATTGGTGTTGTGTGGGATTTGGAAGGGGGCATTTAAATCTACATCTATCAGTGGAATCTGGTTCGCCGGATCAGGGACAATTCTAACCGTATTCTCTTTATTCCTGATCGCAGGGTTGAATCATACGGCGTTCTATCCTTCTGTTGCTGATCCTCAATCATCACTGACAATTGAGAATGCATCATCAAGTAAGTTTACTCTTACGATAATGAGTTATGTCTCACTGCTTGTACCTTTTGTATTGGCTTATATATGGTATGCCTGGAAATCGATGGATAATAGGAAAATTGATGCTCAGGATATGAAAGAAAATACTCACGTATATTAATCGCTTACACTATGTATATTGAACAAATAATATGGCTACTCTCCTGGCCTTTACTAATTTCCTTTATTTATTTGGCTACAGTTTTTGCAGTAAAAAGATTTGAGTCAAAAACTAAAGATAAGAGGAACTAACCTTGATTTGTTGTGCGCAATTATAGTATATATGAAATATAAATACTGAGGGATTCGAGTTGATTCATAAAGATTAAGCTGATCCCTTAACAATGCTCTTATCAAATAATCATATACACAATAGAGCTATTCTAAGGAACGCAAACAGTGTGAACATCTAAATAATCCGGACAAACTCAAGATATTAAAGATCCCAAAAGTTAAAAGCAGTTTGACGACGATCTAAGTATTCGTTATCAAACTGCTTTTAAGTATGGATATCTTGTTAATTCTAATAAATCGAATTAATAGATGGAATATTATTGCCCTGTTCCTGAAAGGTAAAGGAAAAATGAGATCAAGATATATGTTAGAATGATCAATGGAAGCGCATACCACTGAAGAATAAGTAACATGATTAATGCAAGAATCAGGAAGCAGAATCGAAGTTTGTTATCATGCCAT
>JAUZOB010000285.1 GCA_030706665.1 Bacteroidota bacterium | reverse complement strand
TTGCCTGCAACAAAGAAATTGTCAAGTAAAATAAAATCATTGGCTAACTGATGGATGTTGGGGGTAACCTGTTTTCCGAAAACGCATAAAGTCGAATCACCATCTCCTTGCTTCATGTCCCCGAGAATCTGATCGTAGGTGCGATTCTCTTTGATAATGTACAAAACGTGTTTGAATACGGATGGCTCTCCGATTCTTTCTGGCAGGGGACGAGGTGCGACACCCGTCCTTGGTGATAATTGTGCTGATTGCAGTCTGGATAGCTGATTTACTGCAATGACAGTGTTGGTATATGATTTTAACTCTTTCGAATTCGGGACGTCGATTATAGATATCGAAGCAAGCATGTGATGCGAGTTGAAAGCCGGAGCATTGTTAATTCCCCTAACGAGCGGACGATTTGCGCCTTCTGCTTCAAGGTTGGTTACATACAGTCGGTTTTTGAGAGAGAAACTGATAGCCGAGGGATAAGCGCCGGTCGGAATATATCCTTTAAGGGAGCTGCTTATTTCCCTACCTTTTGTCGATGCATTTCTACCGAGCTGAATAACGGCCAGTGCATTATCCATTCCGTTTGCAACGTATAATGTTGACCCGTCCGGTGAGAGACAAAGTCCGTCAGGTGAATCTCCGAAATACGGATTCATCTCTTCCTGCAGCCTTATAGAGATCGTTTCCGAGATTTCATCGGTAGCCGTATTGATTACACTCACCTTGTCACTGTTCGAATTGGTGACATAAATAAACCTGCCTGTCTTATCTGCAATGATCTCATTGGGATGAAGTCCCACAATAATATTTTTCAATATTTTCCCTTTGACCGGATCAATCACGCTGATACTGCCTTCTCTGACGGCTGCATTGGTTGGGTTTATTCTGGCGTTGCCCCAGGGAACTCCGGCGACATCTTTATCATTGGGTTTGGGTAGTCTTCCTCCCCAATTGGTAATGTAAAGTTTGCCATTTGCCCTGGCAATTCCATAAGGGGCCACTCCTGTTTTTTGAATCCACAGGGTATCGCCTGTAGCCATGTCTTGTTTTACCAGTTGGTTATTGCCGTTGAGGACTACGTAAAGGTAATCTTTGCCGTTTTCCCTGTTGATCAGGATCTCATTGGGAAGAGCTACCTCTGCCGGTTTCTGAGCTTTATATGACCATTGCCTTGTGATTTCGGCATTCACTCCATCCCAACTTGCCTGTACTACATAGGATTGATTATTTGCTGCAACTGTACTCCATAAAACATAGTCCCGCCCCTTGTTCTTGTACCAACAGATCCCCGAATAGGTATTCATGGCATCGGGCAAATCTTTCGCATCTTTCAGAGGAAGCGTAAAAGCTATTTGATTGTTGGCTGTGTTGATAAATAATATGCTATATCGTTCCTCAACGACTAACCATTTTTGGTCAGGAGACAATGCACAATCAAGAGCATGATTTTCCAAAAGGGAGTCACCAAAAAGAATTTGTTTGCCGGCCGGACAGAGCATCCTGTCATATGGTAAAGATGTCAGACGATTGGAGCCCCCGGAGACTTTACTGTTTTGAACTTGCCCATACAGATTAATGCATAGCAATGGCAGTAGCAGGAGGAGATACTTTAATTTCATGCGAATCAGGTTTTAATCAGAATTGTATTGACGCTTTCGTGCTGTACGAAGTTAAATAAATCACAGGTGTAACCAATTTGATGCAGATAAAATCAATCCTGAGCTAATGTAAAGATCATATCAAAATCGATATCATAAAAAGGAGAGGGCGAAGTTCTCTTCGAATTTGGAAGAAATGGAATGTGAGGAATGTAAACAAGAGATAGCGAATCCGAAGGATCTTTTATTGAGGCCAATTATAAAAGATTCGCATCTCTTGCATGAAGACTGTCAGTGCTCTTTGCTTATTCTGGTATTCTGTTTTCTTTTAATGGCTGCATTGATGCCCGGACTCAGAATGATGTTCATGTGCTGCGCAGGAGATGCCAGAGTCCGTTATATCTCCATTTAGATAATTCTGGACCAATTGTTTGACGTCGCCTGTACATCCCCGGAATACTACAATTCCAGCCATGCTTAGTTTATTGATAGCTCCTTCTCCCATATTACCAGCAAGCATAATGGTGATTCCCATATGATTAAAGGTTTCTGCCAAATTTGATTTGCATCCGCAACCTTGTGGTGAAGCAAATACTTCCTGATTCACAATGTTCTTGTTTTCGTCAATTGAGAAAATGGTAAAATGATCGCAATGGCCAAAATGGCTGTCTACTTCATTGTTCTTGGTTGGTACTGCAATTTTCATAGCAATTGTTTTTATAGTGTAAAAGAATAATTCACGAATTGGGGGGTCAATGGCTCATATTATTGATAGAAGAGGATCATTTCAGTTTTAAGATCTCTCTAAATGTTTGATTGTTTTCAGGAATGATCATTTGAATATTTTCCTGTTGAAAAAAACTGACAGTCTTTATTCCAAAACGTCCTGCAATAATGAAATTGATTTTATGCTGAAGAAGGAATTCTGCAGTTTTGCAGCCTGCCTCTTCATCAAGATCGTAAAAAGGATTTTCAATGAATGAAACTGCTTTTGTTTCGGTATTATAGATTCCAAAGATTCTGCATCGACCGAAATGATTATTGATCTGTGAATCTAATGTGTTATTGATGAGGGCTGCGGCAAATATCATGGCTTAATCAATTTTTTCAATTTCAAGAGAATTACATAACGGACACATGGCAGGAGCTTCCGGTAAAATGGAGAATTTAATACTACAATGTGGACATTTATACCACAACGTATGAATGTTTGCATGGCCTCCTTCGATGCATATAATTGAAGCTTCAACCATCGCCTTTGCAATTTTGCGTCTTGCACTCTGATAGACACGCGTGACAGTGGGGCGGGAGACGTTCATTCTTGAAGCAGCTTCTGCTTGTGAAAGGAGCAGATAATCACACATCTTGATGGCTTCATACTCCTCCAGATAGAGCAACACCTTTGTTTTTGTCTCGTTCTGCACCCCGAATGGCTTAAATCCATTGAAGTTGGGTGCCCTTTCTATTAATCTCTCTTTCTTTGTTCTTGCCATGTCTTATAACGATTCTACATGTAATTATGAACCATGGTTCAAAAATAGTTTATTTTGAACAATAGTTCAGAATAAACAGGGTAATTTTTAGAAAAAGGAAGAAAAGGAATAGAACTGAAGAGAAGAGAGGGAAATAAATAATTCTGTTTTTCAGGGATTATGTCGATTGCTACGTTTGTACAAATGCGCAAAATTTATTTATTGGATAAATGGAAGCGGAGGCAAGGAAAGCTTTATCTTTTAAATACTTTTTATTGAAAAAGGCCACATCGTCAACTATTTTGCTGAGAGTTTTACCAGTATACTGAATTGCAACATTAAAGCAACGCCCTATTTCCATTAGGATTGAATTTCCGTTGCACTACCATTTGGGTAAAGGAAGGGTAGTGCAACGGTAGTGGGATGGTAGTGCAAAATATGTCTTATCTTGAAATAAGTTTACTGATAACATAAATGAAAAATGAAACTAAATACATAAAATGATAAAATAGAATGTTTAATTCTTCGATTTCTATTTTTGTTTTAATAACTTTGATTATTTATAAATTCTTTTTTAAGAATAGTATTCAATGCATTGCGGGCTTTATGCATCATTATTATTTGTAAAGATTATAGAGATGCATTGGGGGGAGAGTTTGACAATAAATGTTCTGACGATTAATGGATATGAATTGTAGTTAACCATATGATGTTAGCTACAAGAGAAAATAGATAGATAAGCGAAAACATTGTAAATAAGACTAAAAACTCAACAAGTTATATTATGAAAAAAATAATTTTTACCCTTGCGCTTTTAATTTTAACAACATTAGTTTTTGGACAAAAGAATTTCATCGACACAAACTATATCGAAGTAACGGGGAAAGCAGAAATAGAAATAACTCCTGATTTGATATACTTAAAAGTGTTACTGAATGAAAAAGACAATAAAAACAAAATTTCTGTTTCCGATTTGGAAGAAAAAATGGTTGAAAAGCTAAAAGAGATAGGGATTGATGTATCTAAAAGCTTACAGATAAAGGATCTTTCAAGTAACTTCAAATTTTACTTCCTTACAAAAAATGAAATTTTTCTGTCAAAGGAATATCAAATACTTGTCAATAACGGAGAAACTGCAGGCAAAGTGCTTATAGGTCTTGAAAAAATAGGAATTTCTAATGTTTCTATTGATAAGGTTGACTATAGCAAAATGGAAGATATTAGAAAAGAAGTAAAAATAAATGCAATAAAAGCAGCAAAGA
>JAUZOB010000284.1 GCA_030706665.1 Bacteroidota bacterium | reverse complement strand
GCCCGTAAAGTATGAGCCTGTGCTGCCCATCCTTTCTTTTCTTCATCTGTAGCATAAGCTGTTGAAGTCCAAATATTGGCAAGGAATACGTTACATTTGCGAATCCCCTGATAGACTTGCTCATAAGGACTTCCATCGGTAGAAAATGAGCCATAGTTAGAAGCAGTTACCGCTCCATTATACCATGGATTATATCTGGAACCAGATGTATTATCATCTGCATCTTCAGCTTCATCGGTTAATGAGGCCCGATCCATATAAGGTCCGGGACAATGCCCGTAGCATGAATTAAGATAACCCATGGTCCTGTATCGGTCTGTAAAGACTTCGCTCATGCTGATACGCCCGTCAGTTTGCAGATCCAACTGATCATTACATGATGTAAAAAGGCCTGAAGCAACTATAGCAAAGAATATAAATATATATTTTTTCATATTGAATAATATTTCATGTTAAATAATTGCCCGAATTCATTAAAATTGGATGCTTAACCCAACATTATAAACTCTATAAACCGGGATTGAGCTATAACTACCTTCCGGACCAAAATCATCAGATTTCATTTTATCCCAGGTTAACAGGTTTTGTCCACTTAGCAAGAATTTTACTTTACTTGCTGAAATTATCCTGGAAATTCTATCAGGCAGCGTATATCCAATTTCAAGATTCTTCAAACGAAGATAAGCGCGATTATACAGATAATAGTTGTTCCACTCTTGATTAACGGTATTATGCAAAGACAAGGCAGGTGCAGTTATTTTTTCACCGTTTGCATAACGGTCTGCAGTCCAAGCATTCTGGTGCAACGAACCATAAATCCCATCCATATTGTTTTCAAATATACCCATTCCGCCTTCGAATGTTTTATATTCCCCGATTCCCTGGAATAAGAAACTTAAATCAAATGATTTATAGTTCACAGATCCATTGAATCCATAATAATATCGAGGAAGTGCACCGGTTCCGATAGGAGCTTTATCTTTTTCATTAATCACTCCGTCGTTGTTCAAATCCAAATACTTAAGATCGCCAACCCTTGGAGTTCCGAAATCATAAGTCAGATTGCTACTTTTAATCTCGTCCTGAGAGTTGTAAAATCCATTTCCATTACTCTTGTCGACAATATAACCAAAGTTTTGACCATATGAATAGCCTTCGCTCCATTTCCGATATGCATAATCTTCTGCTTTGAGGGCTTCACCACTATTTATGGCTTTATTTTTCGAAAAACTTACAAAACCACCAATCGTTGCGGTCAAATCTTTTGCAAGATTTTTGGTATAACTTGCAGTGATATCATATCCTTTGTTTTCGAACGAACCGGAGTTCGTAGCAGGATAATTTCCCAATGGGATCCCCTGGGCAACAGGAATATTTGCAGTTGCATTGATAACCATATTATCCATGCGTTCTTTAAACACATCTACGCTCAAAGAAAACCCATTGAATAATCCCAGATCAATTCCATAATTCTGTTTGGTAGAGATTTCTGCTACAATAGTTGGGTTTCCGGTCTGCAATTCATTAATATAATACTTAAGGGAACCGATAGGACCTCCTCCACCAACAGTCACATTATCAAGATATGCATATCGACCTAAACCACTTTGATCATTGGCTGTTTTCCCATAAGAAGCTCTTAGCTTCAGATTGTTGATCCAATCAAGGTCACTCATGAAAGATTCGCGGGAGACAAGCCATGCTCCTGAAACCGCAGGGGTTGTAGTATAACGGTGACCTCTTGCATATTGTTCAGATCCGGAATATCCCACATCCAATTTAAGGTAATATCTCTGATCATAATCATATGTACCTTCTAATCCGGTATTCACGCGATTATAAGGAAGACACCAGGGAGAACCATTATCTGCTTTAGTTAGATTCTGATAAAACATATAAGCCATACCTCCTACATGATGCATTCCAAAATCTCTCTTATAATTCATCATCAACTTATTTGTCAAATCATAATAAAATGAGCATCCTTTGCCATAAACCAGCGGAGAGTTACTTTCATTACCATGCTTAATAAAAGTCAAAGTGTCAGGATCACTTGATCTTACCCAACGTTCATAATTCTGTGTTGTATATAAACTATTCACTGAATTTGTTTGGTATGCGACAACGCCTGATGCAGATAATCCTTCAGTAATGAAATTCATATCCAGATTCAAACCGAACTGAGCATAGATATTGGTTACAGTATGACGAGTATAGCCGCTCCGATTTAACAATCCATAAGTGGGATTATTCTCACTATTTGTAGCAACAACCTGATTCCCTGCAGGTTTTCCTGTAGCAGGATCAATGTATGACGGAGTAACCGGTCCATACACAGTGGGAGGCATTGTAAATAAAGTGGTATAAAGTAAATCTGAAAAGTTCGAACCAGGAATACGTTCTCTTTTGATATTACCGCCAATATTCAGATATGCACTCAAATTATCGTTAAGCTTTGCATTCAGATTTGAACGAATATTCGCCCAGGTAAAATTAGGACTTACATCATATTTGGGTTGATCCGTATCGAACTGGCTTCCCTGATGCATGATATTCACATTCGTGAAATATTGAATTTTATCTGTTCCTCCTGTAAAATCTGCATTCACACGCTGCATCTGGGCAAAATTCTTCATAAACTTATCATACCAATTGGTATTCGGATAGAGTTCTCTATTTGCCCCTGAAGCATAATTTGCAATCTGCTCATCACTATAAAAGTAATTTTGTCCCAGCCCGTCATTAGATGCTGCCTCATTTCTCAAGTTGGCATAGGTAGCTGAATTAATAAAAGTCGGCTTTGTACTTACCTGCTGCAAGGATTCATCCAAACGAACATTGACACGCAAATCTCCCTGATGTCCTCTTTTGGTCGTAATTACAATAATCCCGTTCGCACCCTGGATTCCGTAAAGTGCTTGTGTGGATGCATCCTTAAGGATCGTCACCGACTCTATTTCAGCTGGTGAAATATAGTCAAGAGTCTGATTACTATTGTATGAGCTAATGATTCCATCAATGATTACCAGGGGGCCATTCCCTCTGTTTGCAGAAAGTCCACGAATATTTAAATTCGTATTAGCACGAGATAACTCTGAATAAGTTTCCTGAGTCGTTAATCCGGCTAAACGCCCGTCAAACGTCATGGAAAGATTCGCTACCGGTGACTTCTTCAATTCTTCACCGGTCACAGTAGCAACTGCTCCGGAGAGATCTCCACGTCGTTGAGAAGAATAACCTAACTGAACAATTTCATCCAGATTACTTGCATCCGGTTTAAGATTTACATTGATCTGTTTTGATTCAGAAACTGTTACTTTCTTATTTCCATAGCCGATATAAGAGAAAACAACAGATTTACTTCCATCGTTTATGATCAACGAATATTCGCCTTTTTCATCCGTAAAGGTTCGATTATTACCCTTTACAGAATTTACAACGACTCCGGATAGTGCCTTCCCATTTTCATCATGTACAACTCCATTTATAAACGGAGCCTGATTTTGTGCCTGAAGCGTTGTCCCAAAGGAGAACATGATTAAAAACGCCAGCAACAAAGATATTTTGATAGTTATTTTATGTATCATATTCTTAATTTTTATCCAATTAAATCCTATTGCTATCACCATCCAGGATTTTGCCATTCTTCTCCGGTAAGAGATTTCATCAAATTAGCTTCATCAATAGGGATCGCTACCTTAAGAAATTTATTGGTATAGCATTTCCGTTCTCCAGAACGTACCGGGCGGCGGGTATAAGTATAGGTTCCATCATCATTCCGATGGATTTCCATTGCAGTAATCCATTTATCAGTCTTAGAAAGGTCTCCGGTTGGAGAACTCCAACGGCGAACGTCAAAATAACGTTGTTCTTCCATAGCAAGTTCTACCCGTCTTTCGTTTTTAATCCGAAGTTTCAGAGCATTCCCTGTAACAGATGAAGGAATCTCAGGCATTCCAACCCTTGTCCTGATTTCATTAACAGCAGCACGTGCCTCATCTTCATAAGTTCCACCGAGTTCAGCAGCAGCCTCTGCAAAATTCAGGATTACTTCTGCCAAACGGAAATATTTAAAGTTTGCTCCTCCTACCACATAGTCTCCACCAGCAAATGGATGCAGGAATTTTCTTTCATAATATCCGGTTCTTGTTGCGTTACGTTTTAATGGATCGATTCCCGTTTTAGGTTCACCTAACCATGTTGCAATAATCCGGGTCCGATTTCCCTGACTTGCCGGATAATTCTCTTTACATTCGGGCACTTCATCAAATGACCAGTAAGCTTTTCTTTTTGATCCGTTATAATAGATCGAAGCATAAAATCTTGGGTCACGATTT
>JAUZOB010000283.1 GCA_030706665.1 Bacteroidota bacterium | reverse complement strand
CTTTCAAGTTTGCATATAAAAGCCAGATCGAGCGTGTAATAAGTCAATCCTGAATACGGATATTCATTGGGGAATGAGCAGAAATAGGAGAACTCGATTATTTCGCTACCCAATTCTTCCCTGATCTCTCTGAATAAGGCTTCTTCGGCAGTTTCACCGGCATCTACGAATCCACCGGGCAGATCCAGCATTCCTTTAAACGGATCATGAGCTCTTCGGGTGAACAATATTCGTCCCTGATTGTCGGTAATGATTGCAGCTACAGCGGCTGCGGTATTTGTAAAATATTCTTTGTGACAACTATTGCAGTAGAAATAATTTACGTCTCTGCTTTCCAGGTCTTTAGCACCACAGAAAGGACAATAATTAATTACTGTGTTGGGGTGTGTTGAAGGTGTTTCTTGATTCATTGATCTATTTGTTTGAAATAAATTGCATTGTTTTTAACCAGTTATAGAATAAGTCAGGCCATTGCGATACCGGGAGCCCGGTTGGAGTCATCCCGAAACCATGCCCTCCCTTGCTAAAGATGTGCATTTCTGCCGGAACTTTGTAATTTCTCAATTCAGTATAGTAGTTGATACTGTTTAAAGGGGAAACGCCTTCATCGTCATCGGTAAGTGCGATAAAGGCCGGAGGTGTCTTTGCCGAAATCTGGAGTTCATTGGAGAAGAAGTTTACCAACACTTCATCCGGGATGTCTCCTAAAAGATTAGTGCGACTATCTTTATGCGTTAAGGTATCCTGCATGCTGATTACCGGATAGAGAAGCAATTGAAAGTCTGGCCTGCTGCTAAATCTGTCCAATTCATTGTCCGAAGATGGATCTCCTTCTTTGTAATGAGTTGCTAATGTTGCCGCTAAATGTCCCCCTGCAGAAAATCCTCCAATTCCGATCTTCTCCGGGTCAATGTTCCATTCTTTTGCATTAAGACGGATTGTCCTTATGGCAGTGATGGCGTCTAAAATGGGAATTAATGGATGTTTATTGGGTAATCGGTATTTTAGAACGATTCCTGCTATCCCTCGTTTGGAAAGCCATTCTGCAAACTGATGTCCTTCGTGATCGATTGACTCAACCCGATATGCCCCTCCGGGACAGATAATAACGGCAACTCCGGTATTGATCGATTTCTCAGGAAGGTAAACGTACATTTTCGCTTCACTGATATTTATGATTCTTCCATTACCATATTCTTCCGGTGCAGATATATTGTTTGATTCCGGTGTCTGACTGTATTTTAATTTTATTTCCAATGGCTGGGAATAACTACTTAATGCTGCTATTATAAGCATTAAGGTAACGAGAGTTGTCTTCATCTGCTTATTTTTATTGTTGTATTCTATTACTATCGTGAAACAGATACTATTGACGATTAATTATTTATAATACTCGTTTCCAAATGGTTCTGATAAAATTTTATTCGATGTTTTATAATAAAATATCATGGATTGATTATATTTAACACTAGTTTATATAAGTGCCTCAAATACCTGATAAATGTAGAAATTTACTATTGAAATGAGAAGAATCTATACCGATTTTGTTAAGAGCTGTTAAGAAAGGAAAGCTCAATTCTCAAAAATGTATATTTTTGTGAAATTATGGATTTAGGATTAGCATTTAAAGGAATAATAATTGGCTTTGCAGTATCACTTCCTTTAGGACCGATAGGAGTGTTGTGCATTCAAAGAACAGTGAATAAAAACTGGCGTGCCGGCTTTTATTCCGGTCTCGGTGCAGCATCGTCAGATGCTTTATATGCAGTAATAGCCGGTTTTAGTTTGACCTATATAATCAACTTTATTAAAGTACACGAGATCTTATTTCAATGGCTTGCTGCAATCGTGGTACTTTTTCTCGGAGTGCACATTTTCGCAACCAATCCGGTAAGTGAAATTCGCAAGTTCAGAAGAAAAGGGTCAACTTATCTGCAGGATTATCTTTCAACCTTAATTGTTACATTTTCAAATCCGCTTTCAATATTCGTTTTTCTTGCGGTATTTGCAGGATCCGGAATTGTTCTTCACCTGAGCCATCCATTCGATGCTCTTCTGGTCCTTGTCGGAATCTTTTCAGGAGCCTGTTCTTGGTGGCTCATTCTTACATCTTTGGTAAACCGTTTCAGACATAAATTGAATCTGCGTGTTTTATGGTGGTTCAATAAATTAGCAGGTGCTTCTATCATTGTTTTTGTAATGGTGAGTATGATCCTGATGCTGTCAGGATCGTATAAATTGTTGTGAGAAGCGATGTCCTGAATTTAATTGTGAATTTTCTGCAATTGTCAGGTGAAAGAAAGCCTATCGGGATGCAAGATTGAAAAGAGTTAAAATTATTGAAAATATTCTCAAACTTTCTCCTTACCTTAGGCGTACTTACGATATAATATCGATCGAATATAATTTGCGAGATGCATATAAAGTGAAAATGGATTTGATTTCTATTATTGCTGTTGAATACATTTTTTAAAGCTCATTTGGTAAAAGTGAAGCGGACTAAAATGGAAAAAATGACATCTTTGAACAGTCCTTTAATTCGCTGCATGAGATGCATAATTAACAGTTGTTGTTGTAATGTGTTGAATAATAAATATATCAGGTGCTATAAAATTGTTATAAAAACTTTAAGACAGAGGGTAGTTATATTTCGAGGAAATTCTATATTTGTCTCGCTTTTTTCGGAAAGTGTCTCAACATAATATTTAGGGTTGCAGACACCGATGTAAAAGGTATTAACAAACCTGCTGAGTTCGGGTTTTATCGGGTAAAATTTTTTGTAAATACGCAATTGCGAGTATAGACTAAAAATTTTAAATTTGAAGAAACGGAGTATTAACCAATTCAAATTTTTATGGACGCTGATGAAAGAATTTTTGACCCATTCGGAAGGCTTATTGGTTGGAAACCGAATCCCTAAAGACTATTTCGTCACTATGGGAAAAGGTGAAAGTGATATCACCATCCATGCCGGTTCGTATCACTTAGCATTGAAGGATGCGAACATTGAGATGTGTAACATCATGACCTATTCCTCTATTCTTCCAGGAATTTCTGAACGAATTGAAAGACCGGAAAAGCTTCAACATGGAGCAGTGATGGAATCAATAATGGCTGTATGCCATTCAAACAAAGGCGAACGAGCGACAGCCGGAATTATTTATGGTTGGCTGTATGACAAGAAGAGCGGAAGCAAGTATGGCGGTCTCGTTTGCGAAAACAACGGCAATGTCTCTGAAGAAGAAATAGCAAGTATGCTGAGACTGAGCCTAAACGAACTTTATACGAATGGATTTTCTGAAGATTATGATTTGAAGGATATCGAAGTATTAACGCAGACATTTGTTCCTGAAAAGAAATATGGAACAGCTTTAGTGTCACTCTGCTTTACTTCATACCTTTACCCAATAGTTAATCACATCAAATAAGTCGTTTTACAATGACCCTATTTGGGGATTTTGAAGAAAAATATACTGAACGGGAAGGCGCACAAGTTGCGATCCTTCCCGTTCCTTATGATGGTACCAGTACATGGATCAAAGGAGCAGATAAAGGCCCTGAGGCTCTGCTGGATGCATCTTATAATCTTGAATTCTACGATATAGAAACTGACTCTGAGGTATATCTTCAGGGAATCTATACGCATGAACCGGTTACTGAGGCTTCAAGTCCGGAAGCGATGGCGGTTGCCGTTGAAAAATCTGCCGGGGAACTGATTGATGAAGGTAAATTCGTATTAATGCTTGGCGGCGAACATTCTGTCAGTATTGGCACAATAAAAGCTCATGCTGACCGCTTCCCGAATCTTACCGTTTTGCAGCTTGATGCTCATTCCGATTTGAGGGATGAATACCATGACAGTAAATATAATCATGCTTGTGTTATGGCAAGGGCACAGGAGCTTTGCCCAATTGTTCAGGTTGGGATAAGAAGCATGGATTCGGGTGAATTGACACGAATGGATCGCTCACATGTATTTTTTGCAGAAAACATCCACGACAATAAGGAATGGATGGATAAAGCGATTGACCTGATGACCGATAATGTATACCTCACGATTGATCTTGATGTTTACGACCCTGCTATACTTCCGGGGACAGGAACTCCGGAACCTGGTGGTTTGTTATGGTATCCTGTACTTGAATTTTTGCGAAAGGTCTATGAGCGTAAGAATGTAGTTGGTGCAGATGTCGTTGAATTATGCCCGATTCAGGGAAATAAAACATCGGAATTCTTCGCAGCCAAACTAGTGTATAAACTTCTGACCTATAAATTTTGCCTTGAAAAGTAATTCAGACATTGACTCTTTGAGATCAAGCTAAAAGGTTCGGTACTGATG
>JAUZOB010000282.1 GCA_030706665.1 Bacteroidota bacterium | reverse complement strand
ATCTTTGCAGGCCCCTATACGGTAACACACCACAAATCGACATTGCTTATTGCTGGAATGTTTTCGTTCCTGAATGCAGGAAGCGGATCAAACCAAAGTAACCATCTTTATAAACTTGGCCCCATCCATCAGGGAGTTGTAGAACGCGGAACCAAAACGACAAGCGATTCTTATGTACTATGGCCTTCACATATAGGGCTTTTACACTAATTATGGGAAGACATTACAAACATTCGGACACTTCAGACTTCCCCTTTTCATATCTAATTGAAAATAAAGATGAAAGCATACTTGTTCCGGGCATAAATCTTAAAAGCATCGGCACCATCCGGGATACTCAGAAATGGCCCAAAAGAGACAAAAGGAAAGATCCGTTTCTGCTCGACTTTATCAACTTTAACCTGCTAAGTCCCTACACTGTTCAAAAAATGATGAACGGAAAGAAGATACTACAAGCAATTCGTCAGGCTTCCGGAACACAAGCCGATGAATATTCATACCAGGGAATGAAAATCCGCAAGAATTCGCTCGAACAGGGAATCAGACTATATGATATGGCTATTTGGAAATTCCTGGGCAACTCTGTAATTACCAGACTAAGCCACAAACCGATTGCGGGTATGGAAGATATCCATCAGGCTTTAAAAAAAGATACTCTAATCGGAGAAGGGAAATGGGTCGATCTTTCCGGCATGCTCTGTCCGGTATCCGCCCTCAATCAATTACTTGAAAATATAGGAAATAACAATATCGGTTCTCTGGAAGAAATAAACAGCATTTTAAAATCCATTCATACGAATTACTACAGCTACGAATGGACCTGGGCCCACGATCTCTTTACTGAAATTACCGGGAAATCATTTGATTCCCTTCTTGCAGCAGACATCATTCACATCATCGAACGATGGCAAGGATGTGTTTTAAGCATAGACCGGATGCTCTATGAAGATGCAAAAAAAGAATTCTCATTACTCAAGAAAACGGGATTTGGAATTGACGGAGGAGAGGATGCCAAAGAACGGGATTTCGAAAACGTCCGTGGAGATTTTGAATCACACGAGACCGTAAAGGCTATCAAGAAACACATGGAGGACAAAAAGAAACTGGGAACCTCAGTAATTGCCTCGATACAGCAAATCTTAATAAAACAAACTGATTCAATCTAAATACCATGTGCGGAATTGTAGGTTATGTAGGGCAACAAGAGGCAAAAGACCTATTGCTCGAAGGATTAAAAAAACTCGAATATCGAGGATATGACAGTGCCGGCATCGCAATTTTGAATGGTGACATTCATCTGTTTAAGAGTCCCGGAAACATAGCATCCCTTGAAAGCACTCTTCCTTCAACAATTGAAGGAAAATGCGGAATTGCCCACACCCGTTGGGCTACTCATGGCGCCCCGAACCAGACCAACGCTCACCCTCATGTATCGAATTCAGGAAATATGACCATGGTCCATAACGGAATCATCGAGAATTATCAGGAACTCAAGAAAGAACTCCGGGATAAGGGGTATTCTTTCAAAAGCGATACATACTCAGAGGTATTATTGAATTTGATCGAATTCGAATACAACCAAAACGGACAAGATGCTGCCGATGCAATACGCAAGGCCACTTCCAGAGTAAAAGGAACATACGCTATCGGCCTTCTCATTAAAGGAGAATCAGATAAAATTTATGCAATCCGATGTGGCAGTCCGCTGATTATCGCCAAAGCACAGGAAGGCTTTTACATGGCATCAGATTTGAATGCATTCAGTACAACAACCGATGAAGTCTTTTTTCCTGAAGATCACGATCTGATTATCCTAAATGCCCAAGAAGGTATCCGGACGATTAATGAAAAGGGAAACGAAATCAGGATGATCTCCGAAACCTTTCAGGCAGCGACCAACTCGACCGGCAAAAACGGATTTGAAGATTACATGCTCAAGGAAATCTTTGAACAGGAAGAAACAGTTCCTCTTGCCATGGTTTATTCAGGGAAGAATAATAAAATTCAATTTCCCCATATTACAGCAATCGAGGAACAACTGAAATCAATAAACAGAATAATCATCATTGGATGCGGCACCTCATGGCATGCCGGACTGATCGGGAACTACCTGTTCGAAAAATATGCACGTATCCCATCAACAACAGAGTATGCTTCGGAATTCCGATATCGTCAACCGGTCATTGGCAAAGGAGACCTGGTTATTGCGCTTTCACAGTCGGGCGAGACTGCTGATACATTGGCAGCAACGCGTCTTGCCAAGAGAGCAGGGGCCACGACTCTTGTAATCTGTAATGTTCCCCGATCAACTTTGACCCGAGAAACGGATGCTCACATATTACTAAACGCAGGTCCCGAAATCGGCGTCGCCTCAACCAAGGCATTCACCTCACAGGTAGCTATTCTGACTCAGTTGGCTTTCTACATTTCCGATCTAAGAAATATAGAACATCCTGAGATCTCCGGTATTCTGAAAAACCTTGCCGGATTATCAATTTTCATCAACAAAATTCTCGGGAAAAAGAATCAAATAAAGGAACTTGCCGAGAAATATTCTTTTGCACAGAACTTCCTTTTCATAGGTCGTGGAATTAATTATCCTACGGCACTTGAAGGGGCATTGAAGCTGAAAGAAATTTCATACATCCATGCCGAAGGTTATCCCGGTGCAGAAATGAAACATGGTCCTATTGCACTGATCGATTCCAATTTTCCGACCGTAGCAATTGCGACCGATGAGGAAAACAGACTTAAAATGATCTCCAATATTCATGAAATACAAGCCCGTGGAGGAAACGTAATTGTCTTAATCCGGCAAGGAGACGACAAGCTTGCCTCAATGGCTGATGATTATATTGAGATTCCTGCAACAAACGATGAAGCAATGCCCATTCTGTCAATCATTCCGCTTCAAATGTTTTCTTATTACATGGCAAAATTTAAAGGCTGCAACGTTGATCAACCCCGAAATTTAGCAAAATCGGTCACTGTGGAATAACTTCAATATCGAGCCAAACTAACTTATCATATCAAACCTCTAATTTTAGTTATTTATTCTATTCCTCTCCTAACAAACACACAAGAGGGTGTCCAAAAAATAACGGATACCCTCTTTATTGTGTTTTTTATTCGCACTCACCTATCTGATAGTTATTTCAATCATTCAATTCTCCGGGAGACGAGCAGACTTTTTAGAGATCCTCTCTTTTTTGTTTTACCAATAAATTATCTTCACAATAAATGAAGGAGCATTACTATTTATCATTATATTAGCGATCATAAAAGATATACTTACATATAGCGCAAATTAAACCCACGAATATGAAAGCTATTTTCTTCTTAATCTTCATTTTCTGTTCAATTTTAAGCAGTTATAGTCAAACAAACCAGGAGTTTCTTGACAGAGGAAAATCAAAAATGGAACAACAGGATTTCAAAGGAGCCATTGAAGACTTCAGCAAAGCAATTGAATTAAATCCGAAGGATGCAGAAGCATATAACAACCGTGGACTTGCCAAAGCTCAAATGGAAGACTATCAGGGAGCGCTTATTGATTTCAGCAAAGTAATAGAATTAGACCCTAAAGATTCAAAAGCTTTTTACCTTAGAGCTCTTGCTAAAAATCAATCGAATGATTATCACGGGGCAATCGATGACTTCAACAAAGCGATTGAATTGGATCCGAAATATGCGGAAGCTTATTCACTTAGAGGAACTTCTAAGAATGGAATAGAAGACTATCAAGGGGCGATTGCGGATTGCAGCAAAGCGATTGAATTAGATCCCAAAAGCTCAGAACCTTATTACTACAGAGGTCTGGCTAAAAATCAATTGGATGATTATAAAGGTGCAATTGAAGACTTCAATAAAGCAATTGAATTAGACCCTAAATTGTCAAACGCTTTTTACTTCAGGGGTCTTGTCAAAAACCAATCCGAAGACTATAAAGGGGCCATTGAAGATTGCACCAAAGCGATTGAATTGGATCCGAAATATACAGATGCTTATTCTCTTAGAGGAACTTCCAAAAATGGAATAGAAGACTATCAAGGGGCCATTGAAGATTGTAGCAAAGCTATTGAATTGGATCCGAAATACGAAGATGCTTATTATTACAGAGGTCTTGCCAAAAATCAACTGAAAGATTTTAAAGGTGCAATCGAAGACTTCAATAAAGCAATTGAATTAAATCCGAAATGGTCAAATGCTTTTTACTTCAGAGCTCTGACTAAAAATCAATTGAATGATTACAAAGGAGCCATTACCGATTGCAATAAAGCATTAGAATTAAACCCTGAATATGCAGAAGCATATTGGCTCAGAGGTACTTCCAAAAACGGATTGAAAGATTAT
>JAUZOB010000281.1 GCA_030706665.1 Bacteroidota bacterium | reverse complement strand
GGTCTCCTTTATAAATCATATCTCCCACCGCTGCATAAGAACTTGAAACCTGACCATCTGTTCTATTTAAATATCCAATTGATTCTTTGCACATTCTCACGACTTCGGCATATACATCTTTTTGAGAATCATAATCAAAAGACGTTCTGCTGGCATCAAAAGCCTGAGTCATGATGATTGGACCATAAGTATCAGTTGCAGTCTGCCAGCCCAATGCCCGAAGAGTCGTTCCAATACCTAATAAATCCCAACGAGAATCTGCCTTAGATTGTGAAATCATATTTGTCAGGTTATTCCCCATTTCCCAGTATACTGCTTTCCAAATTTCGCCACTGGCATCACTGCCACTAAGATACCCATGCCTATCCCAGGTATCTGACGCAGATGAAGAGCACCAGTTCTGAACATACTTGCCTAAATAACGGGAATCATATTGCACCGACACAGCAAAGTTTGCTTCCATCGGAGATAAATAGAGATTCGGTTCTACTACGGATGGGGAATTCGGATTGTCATTAACATCAAGGTATTTATTGCATGAGCTAAATAAGATCGAACTCATAACAATCAATCCGATACAAATTAGTATATCTAGTTTTTTCATAATTCTTTTCATCTTTAAAATTAGAAATTAACTTTAATTCCGAAGTTTATTCCTATCGGCATTGGGAAGTTTCCATAATCAAAACCCTGGCCACCAGCACCACCTACTGCTGCTGAATTACCATTACATACCGGATCTAATCCTGAATAATTAGTTAAGAGGAATACATCAGTAGCAGTGACAAATGCCGTAAAATCCTGAATTGGTTTTATCTTTGCCAACATCGTCCTCGGGAATGAATAACTTAGAGTTACTTCTCTTAGCCTTACCCAATTGATGTCTTTTTCGATAAAATCAGCATCAACAAAGTTGCTATAGAAATACGGGATTCTTGCCGGAATTATAGAGATGGTATTTACAGTTGGAGTATTGGTATTTTGCAATCCATCTTTGATTACCCCTTTGAATACATAAGCATTTTCACGATTTAGAGTATTAACACTTAAGCCGGAACGCTGTAGTGCTGCTTCGGTCGCATTGAATATGTCACCTCCTACCCGTATGTCAAATAAGAAGCTAAACGTGAAGTTTTTATACGTAATATTATTACCATATCCCATTGTAAACTTGGGCTCACGATTTCCAACTGCATACCATGCTGTACTGGCATTCTCGATAACCGGCAATCCTGTAGTTGGATTTATCAGGATATCACCTGCATTATTCCTTTGATATCTGGATAGTGCAGTGAGTGTATTAACAGAATAACCAGGTGAAGCTCCCCCTCGAACATTCCCGTACATCCAGGTATCCGACAGATAATATTCGGGCATATTCGCAGACAATTCTTTCAATTTATTCCGGTTGAAACTGTAGTTTATATTCATGCTCCATTTTAGATCCTGAGTCTTCACTGGAATAATTTCAGCCATGATCTCCAATCCGTGTTTTTCTGTTTCCCCGCCATTCAACGTAGAAAGAATTGAACCTGTACCATAGCTCATTCTGACATTACTAACAATTTGATTTTTTGTATTCCCTGTATAATAAGCCGATTCAATATTCAGACGATCTTTAAAAAAGCGCAATTCAAGCCCGATCTCTTTTGAGGTAGATTTCTCAGGTTTCAAGTTTGGATTAGGTCCCGTAAAACCATATGAAAAACCACCTCCGGTTGTTGCCTGAGCAGATAAAGAAGGTGCAATACTGTAGGCAGGAGCATCTTTACCCACTTGAGCTGCAGAGAATGAAAGCTTTCCAAAAGAAAGGAAAGGATTATCCTTCAACATTGGAAGTTCTGTAAACACAAAACTTGAAGAAAATGAAGGATAGAAGAAACTCCTACTGTTTACAGGAAGAGTAGAACTCCAGTCATTCCGACCGGTTACCGTTACATATGCCATACTTTTATAATCCAACGAAACTTTACCAAAAACACCCAATACTCGTTTTTGATAAATGGTGCTTAATGCCCTCATTTTTGTTGGATCGGTATTATTTATAGAAACAAAATTTTTATCATATAATGATTGTCCGGTTACAGACACCGCTTTGCTGTAAATAGCATTATCAGCAGCTCCAGCCATTACTTTTAAATTGAAGTTATCTGCAATAGTTTTAGAAGCCGTTAAATAACTTTGGATGTTAAGTAACTTTTCCACTAAGGTTGACTGGTCAATTAACCCTCCATACGACAGAGCCATAACTGAATAGGGATGCCGAAAAACCAAATATTCACTTGTACCAAGATCAGAACCAACATTTCCGGAAAAATCAAGCCATTCGTTTAATTTCACCTTCAGACCGACATTTGTGATAAACCGATTTACAACTGAATTGATTTGATTTTTATTAACATTAAAATATGGATTATCAGCCCTGTTTGCATCCGAAATCGTAGTCCTTTTTGGGGTACCGTCATCATTCATATAAACAGAAGCATCATCCGTCGAAGGCCATTGAAGTAAATTTAGCATAGGCCCGGCAGATCCTTTAAATTGTTGATTGTTTTGAGTATTGATATAATTCATCGAAACATCTAACGTCGTTCCTGTTGCAATATTTGCAATCGTATTCAATCCGATATTCAAGCGTTGAAGATCTGTCCCCGGAACAACCCCTTCATCTTTTGAATAAGCCACAGAAGAGCGATACGTCAATTTATCAGATCCACCTTCGGCTGAAAAATTATGTCTGTTCGAAAAACCTGTCTGGAAAAAATTATTCAGATTATTATACAACTTGGTACCTGCATCATATTTAGGTCCCAGATAAGTTAATAAAGTATTATCAGGCTGATTAATTGAAGCTCCCTGTCCATAGATTTGTTGAATCTTTGGATATTCTCTAATTTTAGAAACAGTAAAACTATTTGAATATGACATTTTTATTGCTCCTGATTTCCCCCTTTTAGTTGTAATGACAATTGCACCATTCGCAGCTTGGATTCCATAAAGAGCAGAAGCTTCAGGCCCTTTTAATATAGTCATCGACTCAATATCTTCAGGATTTATATCTGCTGCACGATTGGTAAAATCCGCGCCACGATTCGCCAGATCTGACCCCGAATTCAAACTGGATGCCAATGCACCAGTACTAAATGTACTATTACTAATAGGTAACCCGTCAACAATAAACAGCGGCTGGTTGTTCCCACTTAATGAACTTGCACCTCTGATTATTATGGAAGAAGATGCACCTGGCATACCTGAAGTCGAAGTTACTTCAAGTCCTGCAACCCTACCACTTAATGAATTTAAAAAGTTATCCCGCTGTCCTTGCGCAAGTTCATTTCCTTTCACATCCTGAGTTGAATACCCAAGTCCTCTTTTCTTTACTTTTTCCCCTAATGCTGTTACGACAACCTGATCAATCTGTCTTGCGTCAGACTGTAAAACCACATTAATCGAATTTGAAGAGGAAAGCACAACCACTTTCGTTTGCATTCCCACAAACGAAAATTGTAATTTCGATACTTTAGTCCCTACTTTTATGACAAATGCACCATCACCATCCGTTGTAGTTCCCACAGATGTCCCTGGGACTATTACTGTCACTCCCGGAATCGTTAATCCATCATCGGCTGAAGTTACAACTCCTCTGATGGTCCTCTCTTGCGCCATCAAGCTCCCTGTTGAAGCTAATGAACACAATAAAATTGCAAGGAAAGTTAATAGTTTGGTTTTCATACTTTTAAAGTTTTTAAAATACTAAAATTCGATTTGTTAATGATTTTGGGTTTAATTAGAAAGTTGATGTTCTGAAACAATCCTTTAATTTATTTCCATCTTATAAACTAATTTTGGAATGTTATTATTTGTTAAAAGTAATCAATCTATAACTCATCATACATCTACTTGCATGTTTTTCTTCACCCCAAAACGAATGTTTTAAAACACATTTCTCAGCTAAAACTTTAAAACTTTGTTTTTCTGTCACTTAATAAAGCTTTAAGCAAAATGCGGTTCGTTAATTTAAAATTAACTTACACTTGTTTTGCTTACTCTTCCCCCTTTTTTTTAATTCTTACAAGTCTTTTTTTATCTTTTTTCTCTCTTTTACCCCCCTTTTTTTATTCTTTTTTTCTATTTTTTTATTGTTTTTCACTACTTAACCCTGTTTTATAAAAATTACACTATATGAGTACGATGAATCCACAATCCCGACAAATTAAGTTTTGAAAAAATTGAATCTGCCTATAACACTAACAAACAATCTCATTACGAAAAATCGGCAGGGATAAATCATTTATTTGTATCCGAACTTATCACTTGTATTACAAATACAGACTTACTCGATCATAAGCTGATTTAATTAGAT
>JAUZOB010000280.1 GCA_030706665.1 Bacteroidota bacterium | reverse complement strand
GCACCTGATTTAACAGCAAGGGCAACCTCCTCTGGAGAAAAGTCACCTTCCGGACCAATACATACGACTATTGCTTTTTTATAGCGAATGCAATCTTTTAAGGGAAACTTTTCACTTTCATGACAATGAGCTATAAAACGCTGCTCATTATCCAGTCCATTTATAAAATCTTTGAACCGAATCATGGGATTGAGTTTTGGCAAATAAGCTTTATAAGATTGTTTCATTGCTGCCACTATCACCTTCTCAAGTCTTTCTGCTTTCACCTCTTTTCGTTCGGAGTGTTCACACAACAAAGGGGTTATTTCATCAATCCCAATTTCTGTTGCTTTCTCCAAGAACCATTCAAAGCGATCAATATTTTTTGTGGGAGCCATTGCAATATGTAGGCGAAAGTCACGAGCACCGTATCCGAGCGTTTTTTCAATGATCTCCACGCCACAACGCTTTGCATCAGGTTGTATGATCCGGGCCAAATACCAGCCTCCTTTCCCATCTATAAGTCGAATCTCCTCTCCGACTCCAAGACGAAGTACACGAATACAATGTTTTGACTCCTGCTCTTCGAGTGTATATAAATCACCGTCTATATCCGGGGTATAAAAAAGATGCATAACTTCATGTTTACGGAACACAAAGTTAACCTTTTTCAGATAATCTTTTGAGGCTGGTATGAGTCTGAATAATTAAAGCAACTTACTTTAGCTTCTTCTTATTGGGTTTTGAGATATACCACCTACAGAGTCCTTAAAATAAGTTGCAAATACCAAAACTATCTCTTTTTATCCTTTGAAAAGATCAATCTGAGGTTCACCTATATTATATCTCCATTGATTCGTTATACAAGATTTTCTTATGAACTTTAAAATTGAGTATCAAGTGTTTCGAAATGATATCCTTTCCCTTTTAGGTATTTGACAATCTCATCCAGATGTGAATAGAACTTATCTGTTCTATCTGCTGCCGTTCCGATATGCATTAATAAAATAAAACCATTCAGTCCATGTTCATCTGTTGTCTCTACAGATTTTATCTTTTGCTCAATGAAGTCACTTGAGCGATAATTATTATTGCCTGGCAAGGTATAATCGGCATTTGAATAAGTTCCGGGCGTAAAATTCACCAAATGAATTCCTAATCCTTCACACCATTTGCTTACTGCCATATTATGCCATTCAAAAGGAGGAAGAAATACCCTGGCATTGGCAGGATTAATCCCCACATCTTTCATTGCCTGATAATTATTCTGCAGATCCTCAGAAAACTTATCAAAATCAACTAATAATGAATCTCGTTTTGACCAATCGGCATAAAGCAAATGTTTGTCTGAATGAGGTCCCAAATAATGACCATCAGTCTTAAGTCGCTGTATTAATGTCCTGAATTTCGGATTGCGATAGAAATCTCCGGTAAAAAAGAAGTTCGCTTTAGCATTATTATTCTTCAACACCTTGCATATCACATCTCCACCATCGGCATATTCGTGCCCCGAGAAAGTAAGATAAATTGTTTTGCGATTCGGATTAATACGGCAAACTGCCCCCTGATCTGTGATATGGGCGGATATTTGGCTTTTAATATTTTGCATAGATGAGAAATAGTAGGTCAAACTTGCAGTTCCATCCATTGTCGGTTCATTGGTTGAATAGTCGCCAAGATCATCATGATATACAACTTTGTCGGATTGAAAATCGGCATACTTATCAGGCCTAAGTAATACGAGTCCCTTTAGATTTGAAAATATGGAATTATAAACCGGACCATCGACCAAGCCCCCGTCAATTCTAATTCCTAATTCTTTACTTATTGCAGAATGTGGATAGTTGGGATAATCGCCCCATTCCGGCATCCCAACAATCATACATTTTCCCCATGGGTTACAACCCAACAGCCAATCGCGATATGCTGCTTCTACCTCAAGATAAGTTTTATCTCCGGTGAGAGAATGATATAGACGACATTGCGTAAGTATTGCTGCAACTAAGTTATTTGAACACCAAATATTGGGCACTCCATATAAGAATGGATTTGAGTTTCCTCTTTTTGCAACCCTGTCAATCCCTTCTTTCAAATTCAGAATAAACTCTTTACTTGTCTCTTGCTTCTTATCTTTTGCCAACCAAAAGTGGCCTAAGTTCACAAAAGGATACCACTGATAATGACGTGCAGTGTCAGCTCCCATCCATGGAGTAAAAGGTTCTTGTTTCCCGAAATTCACCGCACTCCGAAGATATCGCTTGTCACCTGTAACCTGATAAAGTTGAGCTGCTGCCAGCTCCATATCATCCACCCAGTTGTCTTCTTCATAAAAATAGGGACTTTTACAAGGAGCAGTCTGGCATGCGCCGGGATGTGCAAGCCCATATTCATAATCAGCTTTTGCTTTGTGAAGCAACATCGCAGATAATTTTGGATCTATAGATTTAAAGATATCGGAAGCAAGGGCAAAGGATGATGCATACTTCCCTGCAGTAGATGCAATACCGGTTGCTCGGTTCTTGTTTTTCAGAAGTCCCTGAGGCTGTCCGGTACAAAAATAGACAGGTCTTTCTTTCCCTTTCCCATAATCGGCATTATCCTTAGTGGGAGGTCTGAATCCTGCGTGATCCCGGTCATCTGCAACCTGGTTATACATCACACTGTCTTCAGGATTCATCTTCATTAACCATTCAAGCCCCCATCGTGCTTCATCGAGAATATCCGGAATCCCATTAGCTCCAGGTGTTCCATTTCCTTTATAAAAATCTCCGAATGCAGCCGGATTTTGTTTATAGGCAAACAATAACTGATAGGTTGCATTGGCAGAGGTCGTGACATATTGAAGGTAATCACTGGCATCATGCCACCCCCCGAATATATTGATGTGCTGCCCTTCCTTATTGGGTTGATAAACGATAAATCCACCATGGGTATGGCAGGAATCTTTGAGAACAGGATTGTATCCGCAGCGCTGTTGACGCATATAATTAAGAAGAAAATCAGCACTGTGATTATATACATCATCGGATAAACGAAAAACAGGTGATTTCCCTTCGCCCGCTATCAGGTAATAGGTTCCTTTTCCTGTAAACTTAGTAAAATCAAGACGAAAGGTTCCCGAAAATTTCCCATATGCTCCACACTCTTTAATAATCTTTGACTCAAAGACTTCTTTCCCTGTAAAAAAATCAATGATTTTAAATGAGACAGGTTTTTCATTTTTATCAGAGAGCATTACTGCTACTTTTATTGCATTCAAAGGATATCCCAGCTGGTTAACTCGGATATAATCTTTTGCGATACAATTCAGGCAGAACGAAATAATGAGCACCTGAAGTATGATAAGTCTTTTTCTCATATTTTAAATCGTTTGGATTATTTTTCCTCAAAGTTATAAGATGTATTACAAATCAACAAGTACTTGTATAAAAAATGAGTTTTCCCAAAAACGTTGACAGAGATATCTAAAGAACCGCATTTTGTAAGCTTTATCCGTTAAAACCCATTCTCGCGTCAGCTCATGTAAATCAAACACCTCGTCCTAGAGAGTAGCTAAAGAAGTAATTCTAAGCCTGCCTTACAATTATTCCGTAAATATATATACGCCACGATTCTCATGTAGTTCTGTCCCCTTTTTAATCTTGTATCCCAAAATACATCTTGAATTTGCCTAAAAACAAAAGAGGTCCCCAGGGATTCAAGAACTAAGGAGAATAATCTATAATCGTCAATTCAAAGCTTTATAAAAGGCAAAATGATTTGGTTAAAATTAAAAGACTATAAAATGAAATTTTAATATGAATATTGATCGGAATAAAAGACAAATATTTCTATTCCTTTTTATTGAATATTAACTAGTATATTTTTAATTTTAGAGTGCTTTGTAGCTGAAGTCAAATGCTCATTTTTGAGCTAAGTAAAAAGGGTGGAGCGGTTCTCCGCCCTTTTTTATTTAGAAAGTTTAGTTCTCTGTGCATTTAACCCCACAACGAAGTTGATTTGTAAAAAATCAGGCATTGATCTTTTTGATATTATTAAATCAAAGACTTTATATAATCATCGTCCGAAAACTTCACAAACTTGATCCTTTTGAAATTAATTCTAGTTGATTGAGCTTCCCAAGGCGTCACAAACTATTTCCTGTTTTTTTACAAGAGATTCAAGCAATCCGCTACAAGCATCTTCCAACAAATCCAGTACGAGTTCAAATCCATCTTCGCCCCCATAATATGGGTCTGGAACAGAATTGAGATTTGTATTTCGCGCGAAATCAATCATTCGATAAATCTTCTTTTCATCCTCTTCATTCCGGGTCAGCTTTTGCAGATCTCGAATATTTTGATCATCCATACCAATAATCATATCAAATCGTTCAAAATCCTTTTTGGGATTAACAGGACGAGAGATACTT
>JAUZOB010000028.1 GCA_030706665.1 Bacteroidota bacterium | reverse complement strand
TGGCTAATCGAATTTATCCCGATCCTTATTCGGGGATGAATAACATGTTAATACCTGACGCTTCAGACGTGTTTAATAAAAAATACAATCTGGAGCAATACAGCCATATTCCCAATGTGCCGAATCCCTGGAAGAAGCCCTATTGGTATAAGACTTCATTTAAGGTTCCTGTTAATGATAATGGACGTCATTTTCAACTGATCTTTAAAGGAATTAATTATCGGGCTGCCGTATGGTTAAATGGACAGCAAATTGCCGATTCTACCCAAATGGCAGGGATGTTTGCAGAATATAGTTTGGATGTCAGCAAGCTGATTAAAGCGGGTGACGAGAATTTCCTGGCTGTTAAGATCTATCCTTTGGATGTTCCCGGATTCCCTGCAGAGGAACAATTAAAAGCAATGGGCGATTTCTTTGAGAATGGTGGCCCTGATGGTGATATTGGTAAAAATGTGACGATGGTTTGTTCGGTAGGATGGGACTGGATGCCTCCCGTAAGAGATCGGAATATAGGGATCTGGCAACCTGTATACCTTCGAACCACCGGTGATGTGACGATTACTCATCCGCATTTAATTACCGAATTGCCGAATCTGCCTGATACTTCTGTCGCCAGGATATCCCTAAATCTGTCTTTGGCTAATTACGGTGCGAATAACAAGAACGGGACTTTAAAAGTTAAGATTCAACCGGAGAATTTTACCGGACAATCGATTCAATTCTCAAAAGAAGTCAGTATTGCTGCCGGAGCGAAAACGGTAGTCGATTTGAATTCGGAGAATACGGATCAGTTAAATATAAAACAACCTCATTTGTGGTGGCCTAACGGATATGGCAGTGCAAACTTATATCGGATTAATCTTCAATATGAATCTGAAGGAATAGTATCTGATGATACAACGTTTGTTTTTGGAATTCGGACGGTAAGTACCAAAGCTGTAGAGGTTGAGAATAAGTTATTGAGACGCGATTTCTATGTGAACGGAATGAGGGTTCATCTGGTAGGGGGCGCCTGGGTTCCCGATATGATGTTGAATCGTGATTCCGCGCGTTATGATGCAGAATTGCATCTTTGCCGGAATTCCAATATTAATTTGGTTAGAATCTGGGGTGGTGGTATAACTCCTCCGGACGTATTCTTCGATTTGGCTGATCGTTACGGTTTAATGGTATGGTCCGATTTCTGGGTTACCGGAGATACTCATGGCGAATTCAAAGGTTCCGCAACTTCTCCATTGGAAAGCAATGTGTTTATGAACAATGTTATCAGTACAATTTATCGCATTCGGAATCATCCAAGCCTTTTGGTATGGACCGGCGGAAATGAAGGACATATTCGTAAAGAGCTTTATGAAGACATGAGAAAACAGGTAATTACCTTAGACGGAACGAGACCTTTCATTCCCTGTTCCTCCGGATTTGCAGAACTCCCTGAAGGATGGAGCGGTTCCTGGCCGGATAATCAGGCTGCAGGTGTATATAGCGGCGGACCCTATTCCTGGCAGGAAACTAAAGAGTATTACAAATTGGCCGATAATGCAAAGGATTGGGTTTTTAAGGATGAAACCGGATTGCCTTCACAACCTCCCTATAATACCCTAAAGAAGATTATTCCTAATCTGACATGGGATACTAAGTTGCCTTTCCCTTTAAATAATTCATGGGGATATCATGACGCTTGTACCGGAAATGGGAAATATGATCAGTATTACGAGAATATGGTGAAACGATATGGAGAACCTTCATCGATGGAAGATTTTTCAAATAAGATGCAGCTAATGAATGCTACCGGTTATCAGGGAATTTTTGAAGCTGCAGGCCATAAATTGAACGATAATGGAGGGGTGATGCTATGGAAGTTGAATGCGGCTTTCCCGAGCGTGATTTGGCAAGTTTATGACTGGTATCTGGAACCCAATGCCGGATATTATTTTATGCAAAATGCTTGCGAGCCGGTTCATGTTCAGCTAAATGCTCTTAATGATAAGATTACGGTTGTGAATCGTAGCTATCAATTTTTCAAGAATATAACGGTGCAAGCCGATGTTTATAGCATAGATTCAAAATCGTTGTTTCATAAAACAGCAAATTTGAGTATTGGAGCTACAGCTGTTCAGGAGACTGTCTCGTTATCGAGAGTATTAGCACATGCAAAAGGAGTGAGTTTTGTTGTTTTGAATTTGAAAGATTCTATCGGTAAAGTGATTTCTCATAATGTTTATTGGTTGGCTACGAAAAATGATTTTAGTGCATTAAATAAAATGCCTAAGTCGAAAGTTCAGGTAACTGTCTTAAAATCGGAAAAGGGAGAAACTGAAACTAAGTGGACAATTCAATTTACAAATACTTCCAATCAACTGGCATTTTTTATTCGTCCGCAAATATTGAATGATGGTGAAGAGATATTGCCCTGTTTTTGGTCCTCCAGCTATTTTTCACTGGCTTCAGGTGAATCAATAACTATTTCGGTAAGTGTTCCTGTAAATCAGTTAAAAAATGGAAATCAAGAGATTCAATTGGGAGGGTGGAACCTGGATCAACAGAGAATTTCATTGAATAATTAGGAAAGAATATAGAGTACAAAAAAAGTAGAATTAATTAAAATAGGCTGTCATTTAGTGACAGCCTATTTTGCTATATTGTAATATAACTATTGACTCAATTAGTCAATATCTGACAGAACCAATTATTTCTTAGTTGCTGCTGCTTTTTTAACAGGAGCTTTTGCTTTTACAGCTTGTTTGGTTGGTGCTGTAGGAGCTTGTAGGGCTGGTGCTGCTTCTGGTTTAGGTGCATCTTTTGCACTGATTAATTCAATCTTAAAGATCAATACTTGGTTTGGTGCAATTTCTTTACCTGCGCCTTTTTCTCCATATGCAAGATTTGCAGGGATGTAGAAATTGAAAGTGTCGCCTGCTCTCATTAACTGAACTGCTTCCTGCCATCCGGGAATTACTCCGTTTAATGGGAATGTCACAGGTTCGCCACGTTTGTATGAAGAATCGAATACGGTACCGTCAAGAAGCTTCCCTTCGTAGTTGACAGTTACTTCGTCTGTTAATTTGGCAAGAGCGCCTTTTTCATCACCCTTTTTAACGATTTCATACTGTAACCCGCTTGCTGTTGTGATAATACCGGGTTTTGCTTTATTTTCTGCCAGGAATTTATTTCCTGCTGCCAGATTTTTCTTTGCAACTGTATCACGCTCAGCTTGCATTTTTGCCTGCATTTTCTGTTGAAAACGAGTCATCAGTTCGCGTGCTTTTTCTTCAGTAATAAGTTTGTTTGGAGAAGTTGCTTCTTTCATTCCTTTAGCCAGGATATCTGCATCGAAGTTAACTCCGTTTTTCTGCATGTCTGCTCCCATAAGAGTTCCATAAGCATATGATACACTGTCCTCAAAAGTTTTAAAAACAGGAGCTTCTACTGTTTTTACTTCAACTGGTTGTTGCTTTGCTGCTTTCTTGGATTTCTGAGCAAATGCAGTTGTTCCTACGAACAATAATGCCAGTGAATAGATAAAGATTTTCTTCATATTCGACAATTCAATTTGTTTTAATTTTTGAGTCCGAAATGTAAACAAAATAGCGATTAATCCAAACGCTTGGTTTATGAAATTAATATGATTAGAAGTAAAAAATGTGATGTTCGATTTCAAAACAGACTTTTGCCAAACGATTCAGACTAATGAAGCCGGGATCAATATTGTTTAGCTCTCCGAATGCAACAGTTTTTTTGAAAGATAAAGAATCAGGGGAACTGGCTTTTTCAAGAGATGGATATTGCTTGATGATTTGAAAGTATATAACAGAACCCTTCCGAAAGAGGAACTTGAAAAGGCTGTTCAGTAGAAGAGTATTGGGCTGGAACTATAAAAAAAGAAGCCGCTCATTTATTGAACGGCTTCTTTTTCCATTATTCTGATAAAAACTATTCTGCAGGATGGATTGCTTCAACAGGGCAAACATCTGCACAAGATCCGCAATCTGTGCAAAGATCCGGATTAATTTTATAGATATCACCTTCAGAGATAGCTTCTACAGGACATTCGTCGATACAAGTTCCGCATGCAATGCAATCTTCAGAAATTTTGTAAGCCATAACGTAATAATTTAGATTGAAATTTTATTTGTTTACCTCACAAATGTAAGAAGTTTGAAATAAAATCAAATTAGTTGATTTAAATATTTTCTTACTACTATTTACTTTCCTTGCTCTTTTGATGCAAATTGCAAAAAATCAATTGGTTCTTGTTTTTAATGATTTTCTCCTTTGGCTCTGTTTCTAACATTAACTTAATAATTGAGATTCATTCATCTCAGATCTATCGAGAATAAGCAGGTCGTAGAATGTTAAGAGCAAATTCCGGAATAATATAATTCACCCTTTCATCGTTTCATTATATCAGAATTATCTTTTTCTGTATGGTTGTCAGTTTGCACGATGGGATCACGAAGTACAAAAAAGGAGTAAACTTGACCCAATCGTAATTTATATAAAAAAGAGTGAATGCTATAGATGTGATAAAAAGCCGGAGGATATTATTATAATCTTTAAAACATTTAAAAGATCGTAATGAAAAGTCGAATTTAGATACAAAATAGAAGTATTGATTCTCTAAAACCTATTAAAGAACATAGAAGGAATAGAACTTTATTTTTTTATATTAGTTGCATAAATCTTAGATAACCTTGATATGGAAATACTGTTATTGAATATCAGACAACTGGTTCAGATTGAAGATCAACAACCGGTGGAGTATAGAGCAGGGAAAGATATGTTGCATCTTCCGCTAATTGCTGATGCTTATCTTCATATTGCGAATGGGGTTATTCAGGGGTTCGGGAAAATGCATGAAATTCCGGACCACTTACTGGATGCACAAGATGACAGATTCGTTATCGATTGTACAGGAAAACTTGTGTTCCCCAGTTTCTGCGATTCTCATACGCATATCGTATATGCCGGAAGTCGGGAAATGGAATTTGTCGATAAAATTAAAGGTATGTCTTATGAAGAGATCGCACAAAGAGGAGGCGGAATATTAAATTCTGCTCAAAGACTCCATCAGACCTCTGAAGAAGAACTTTTTGATCAGACCATGATCCGAATTAATGAGATTTCACGTTTGGGTACCGGTGCCGTTGAAATCAAAAGCGGTTATGGCCTTTCGCCTGAAGATGAGATCAAGATTCTAAGAGTTATCAAGCGATTAAAGAAGGAGTCGGATCTGACAATTCGTTCGACCTTTTTAGGCGCACATGCCATTCCTGCACAATACAAAGAAAATCCATCGGAGTATGTAGACCTGATTATTAATGAAATGATTCCGGTTGTGGCGTCTGAAGAGCTTGCTGATTTTATTGATGTATTTTGTGAGAAGGGATTTTTCTCAGTCGAAGATACTGATCGGATTCTGATGGCCGGTATGAAATATGGAATGAGACCGAAGATTCATGCGAATGAACTGAGCATGTCCGGAGGCGTTCCGGTTGGAGTAAAATACAATGCTCTTTCTGTTGACCATTTGGATTATATGGATGATAAAGATATTGACTGTTTAAAGAATACGGAAACGATGCCAACGGTTTTGCCGGGGGCTTCTTTCTTCCTTAGTTTACCGTTAGCTCCGGTGCGAAAAATGATTGACGCTGGCCTCCCGGTAGCGTTAGCTTCTGATTTTAATCCGGGATCTTCTCCATCAGGGAATATGAAATTTGTACAATCGCTTGGTTGTATTAAATATAAAATGTTGCCGGAAGAGGTGATTAATGCTACTACCATCAATTCGGCTTATGCTATGGGACTGAGTAGTACTCATGGTACGATTGCTGTCGGTAAGGTGGCAAACGTTTTTATAACCAGACCAATCCCGGGCTATGAGTATTTTCCATATGCTTTTGGTTCTGACCTTATTGAAATTACAATTCTAAATGGCGAAATTCATTAAACAGTGTAATTATGAAACGTATCATAGAATGTGTACCCAACTTCTCTGAGGGGAATGATTCGGAAGTCATCAGACAGATTACAGATACTATTGAAGCAATACCGGAAGTGCGTTTGTTGGATGTAGATCCCGGGAAAGCAACCAATCGGACTGTGGTTACATTTGTCGGTGAGCCTGATGATGTTGTCGAAGCTGCGTTTCAAAGTATAAAAAAAGCTGCTGAATTAATCGATATGAGCAAGCATCATGGGGAGCATCCTCGCTTTGGCGCTACCGATGTTTGCCCATTTGTGCCTGTCTCTAATATTTCAATGGAAGAAGTTGTTGTGTATGCTCACAGACTGGCAAAGCGAGTCGGAGAGGAATTGAATATTCCTGTGTATTGTTATGAATATGCAGCTTCAACTGAAGAAAGAAAAAGCCTGGCCTATTGCCGTTCTGGGGAGTATGAGGGATTGAAAGATAAACTTACGAAACCCGAATGGAAACCGGATTTTGGTCCTGCTGTGTTTAATCAGAAATCGGGTGCCATTGCTATTGGTGCCAGAAATTTTCTAATTGCTTACAATGTAAATCTGAATACAACTTCTACCCGAAGGGCGAATGCAATTGCTTTTGACGTGCGTGAAGCCGGAAGGGTAATGAGAGAGGGTGACCCGATTACCGGTAAGATTGTAAAAGATGAAAACGGAGAACCCGTCAGAATTCCCGGAACCCTTAAAAAGACACGTGCAATCGGCTGGTATCTCAAAGAATACGGAGTCGCTCAGATTTCAATGAATTTGACTGATATTACCGTGACGCCGATGCATATTGCATTTGAAGAAGTTTGTAAGAAAGCTGAAGAGCGGGGAATCAGGGTTACCGGATCTGAATTGGTTGGGGTTGTCCCGCTTCAATCAATGCTTGATGCCGGGAAGTATTTTCTGCGAAAGCAGAAACGTTCTGTTGGAATTCCAGATGATGAAATTCTTAAAATTGCTGTTCGGTCTTTGGGTTTAGGTGAGTTCGCCCCGTTTGATCCCAAAAAGAAGATCATCGAATATATCATGGAGGAGCAGGATGAGCGGCTTATTGATTTGACTTGTAAATCATTTGCTGAAGAGACATCTTCTGAGTCTCCGGCTCCCGGTGGAGGATCTGTTTCGGCTTATGTGGGCGCGTTAGGAGCTTCGCTTGCAACAATGGTTGCGAATCTTTCTTCGCATAAACGAGGATGGGACGACCGTTGGGAAGAATTCTCCGAATGGGCAGAGAAAGGGAAACTTCATTATGAAACGTTGCTTCGTCTGGTAGATGAAGATACGAATGCATTTAATCAGATCATGGCTGCTTTCGATTTACCAAAAGACTCTGAAGAGGATAAAAGGAACCGTAAAAAGGCAATTCAGGATGCCACACGTGTTGCTATTGAGGTCCCGCTGCAGGTAATGCAAGAAGCACTGAATTCGATGAAGGTTATTAAAGCCATGGTTGAGTTTGGAAATCCCAATTCGGTCACTGATGCCGGAGTAGGAGCTTTATGTGCTCGCACGGCTGTCGCAGGTGCTTTCCTGAATGTAAAAATTAACGCTTCTTCTTGCGATGATAAGGAATTTGCTTCAATCGCAATTTCTGAGGCCGATGAAATTTATAAAGATGCAATACTTGCTGAGAATGAAATATTGGGAATAGTTAATTCAAAGATTAGAAATTAGCTTTATCCATAGCCTTTTAAAAGGCACTCTTTCCCTCTCCTTGAAAAATTAACATTCTACTATAAAATATTCTTAAGATATTCTTTCGAATTTAATAACAATCTCTTAAATTTACAAACAGCACAGTACAGGATGGAGATTGTGCAAAATAATGAGTTTTACTAACTAAATACGATATTTTATGACATTCAGATTAATTGGAAGGCTACCCAAAATTGGGATTCGTCCTGTTATTGACGGACGAGAAAGAGGTGTACGCGAGTCGTTAGAAGAACAGACCATGAATATGGCACGTTCTGCAGCTAAACTGATTGAAGAGAATTTAAGATTCCCGAGTGGAGAAAAAGTGGAATGTGTAATTGCTGATCGATGTATCGGAGGAGTGGCGGAAGCTGCTATGTGTGCAGATAAGTTTGAACGCGAAGGAGTAGGGGTTTCATTGACTGTTTCACCTTGTTGGTGTTACGGGACTGAAGTGATGGATTCAAACCCTTCGATCCCAAAAGCTGTTTGGGGTTTTAACGGAACCGAACGTCCGGGGGCTGTTTATCTTGCTGCTGCATTAGCCGGATATTCTCAAAAAGGACTTCCGACCTTCGGTATTTATGGTCGTGATGTTCAGGATGCTGATGATACAACAATTCCTGAAGATGTAAAAGAAAAGATCCTGCGTTTTGCAAAAGCCGGATTAGCGATGGCTCAGATGCGTGGAAAATCATATCTTTCTCTTGGCTCTACTTCAATGGGAATTGCCGGTTCGGTGGTTAATCCTGATTTCTTTCAAGACTACTTAGGAATGAGAAATGAGTCAGTCGATATGACTGAATTTCTTCGCCGAATGGATGAAAAAATATATGATCCTGAAGAATTTGAAAAAGCGTTGGCTTGGGTTAAGGCTAATTGTCCGGAAGGCGAAGACTTAAACAAACCTCATAATAAAAGAGATCGTGAAAGATATGACTGGGAGTGGGAGACTGTCGTCAAAATGGCATTGATTGCGCGTGACTTAATGGTTGGAAACCCTCGTTTGAAAGAATTGGGTTTCGGAGAAGAGTCAAACGGACATAATGCACTTCTTGCCGGTTTCCAGGGACAACGTCAATGGACCGATTATTATCCGAATGGCGATTTCATGGAAGCTATATTGAATTCATCTTTCGACTGGAATGGTATTCGGCAGGCTTTTGTACTTGCCACAGAAAATGACAGCCTGAATGGAGTTGCGATGCTATTTGGTCATCTTCTTACCTGTACCGCACAGATTTTCTCGGATGTTAGGACGTTTTGGAGTCCTGAAGCAGTAAAACGCGTAACAGGGAAAGATCTGAGCGGAAAGGCAAAAGACGGGATAATTCACCTTATCAATTCAGGTGCTACTTGTCTGGATGCTACCGGACAGCAGCAGTCAAACGGCGTGGGGGCTATGAAACCTTTCTGGGAGATTTCGGAAGAAGAGTCAAAGAATTGTCTTGACCATACCCAATGGTGTGCTGCTAATCATGAATATTTCCGTGGCGGCGGTTTCTCTTCTCAATTCAAGACAGAAGCAGAAATGCCTGTAACGATGGTAAGGGTGAATCTGGTCAAGGGACTTGGACCGGTTCTTCAGATTGCAGAAGGATGGACCATTGATCTGCCGGAAGATATTCACACTGTTCTTGATCGCAGAACTGACCCGACTTGGCCTACCACATGGTTCGCACCAAGACTCACCGGGAAAGGTGCTTTTGTCGATGTATATTCAGTAATGGCAAAATGGGGTGCAAATCATGGTGCTATTTCTTATGGTCATATCGGAGCAGACTTGATTACACTTGCTTCAATGCTAAGAATTCCTGTTTGCATGCACAATGTTGCTGAAGATAAGATTTTCCGTCCAAGTGCATGGGATGCTTTCGGAATGGATAAAGAAGGTTCTGATTATATGGCTTGTAAAAATTACGGACCTGCTTATGGCCGGAGTTAATTTCTGAAAAGAGGTTGATTTATAATGCAGATAGAATTGAAGAGGGAAGTCTATGGGGAACTACTTTTTTCAATTTTATTTATTGCTAATAATGCTTTTAGTTGAGAAATTTTTCTGAACTTACACTTATGACAAGGCATGAGGCGTATTATGGATCAACCTCTTTATTTTTGATCACCATGATTAGAAAAAACAATTTATTGTTGCTATTCGGAGCTTTTCTGCTATGTGCTTTTACTCCGGAACATTTACCTCCGAAAGCTAAACCAAATAAAATAAGAATGAGTAGTTCTTGTGAAATCGGTACATATGGATACGACCGTGAGTTTTTAAAAAAACATCACGTTGAAATAATTGAGCTCTCTGATAATAATTCTAAACTTATTTTGGTCCCTTCCTATCAGGGCAGAGTTATGACCAGTGCCTGTATGGGTGATAATTCATATAGCTTCGGTTGGATAAATTATAACCTCATTGAATCAGGTGTAGTGCAGAAGCATATCAATGCATTTGGAGGTGAAGAACGCATGTGGATTGGACCTGAGGGTGGACAATTTTCTGTGTTTTTTAATAAAGGAGTAAAATTTGATTTTGAAAATTGGTTTACTCCTTCTTTCCTTGATACAGATGTATACCAAGTTACAGCTAAGGCTAAAACTTCCGCATCTTTTTCTAAGGACTTCAGTATTGAAAATTATTCCGGTACTATTTTTAACGGAAGATTGGAGCGGACTGTGAAACTTCTTATGCCTAATGAAATTGTCTTATTGCTCCATTGTCCAATCGATGATGTTCATGTTGTTGGATATGAATCATCAAATGTTTTATCGAATGTTGGAAGAGAGATTTGGACAAAAGAGTCCGGCCTACTTTCGATATGGATGCTTGGGATGTTGAAGTGCTCTCCGGATGTAACAATGGTTATACCGATAAAAGAAGGCGATGTTGCTACATTAGGTCCAAAGGTGAATGATAATTATTTTGGAAAGATCGGAACGGATCGTCTGAAGACAGAAGGGAATATTGTTTATTTTAAAGCTGACGGAAAGAGTAGAGGTAAAATAGGGATTCCCCCTCTTCGCGCAACAGGATTTGTCGGAAGTTATGATTCGAAAAATAATATTCTGACGATACTTGAATGCCATCTTCCCCAAGGTATTACTGACTATGTCAATTCATCCTGGGTAATTCAGGAAAATCCATTCTCAGGTGATGCTTTAAATGCTTATAATGACGGTCCTCTTGAAGACGGATCACAAATGGGGCCTTTTTATGAACTTGAGTCTTCATCTCCTGCGATGGAGTTGGCTTCCGGGAAGTCAATTGTCCATGTGCAACGAACTTATCACCTAACCGGGAATTTTGATTCTCTGGATAAAATCGCACACCAAGTATTAGGTACAAGCTTAGATAAGATTAGTAGTGCCTTTTCTAAATAAAATGAACTAAATCATCTACAACTAAATTCAAAATGAATAAGAAATCTTCTTTGTTACGAACCCCTGATGGGAAATCATTTCTTTTCCCATTTATCCTGGTTACCAGCCTGTTTTTTCTATGGGGATTTGCACACAGTTTACTGGATGTTTTGAATAAACATTTTCAGGATATTCTTCATGTATCCAAAGCGCAGTCAGGATTAGTGCAGGCGGCTGTTTATGGCGGTTATTTTTTGATGGCGATTCCGGCAGGTCTGCTTATGAAACGATATGGATATAAAAAAGGAATTATCTTTGGACTTTTGCTTTATGCTACAGGTGCATTTTTATTTATTCCTGCAATCCATATTCAACAATTCTGGGCATTTTTATTCGCCCTTTTTATCATTGCACTCGGATTAACTTGTTTAGAGACAGCTGCTAATCCATACTCAACGGTTTTGGGGCCTAAAGAGTCAGCAGAGCAGCGTCTGACCCTCTCTCAATCTTTTAATGGTTTGGGATGGATTTTTGGTCCTTTTGTTGGAAGCCTGATTATTTTTGGAGGTTCAGACGGACCTGATAAATTCTCTTCACTGGCTATTCCTTATGTAGGGATCGCTATCGTTGTACTTATGATTGCTGTTCTCTTTTATAAAACCCGGCTTCCTGAAATTAATGAAGCTGAAATAGAACAGGTAGAGTACACTGAAGCTGAAGAGACTTCTTCTTCGGTTGCTTATAAAACACTTTTCCATTATCGTCATTTTATTCTTGCCATAGTGGCTCAGTTCTGTTACGTAGCTGCTCAAACCGGGATCAATAGCTTCTTTATTAACTACTCTGTGGAGATGTTTAAGAATGCGAATGCCGGTTTGATTTATGGTTCTGAAGGAATCAAAAATGTTGTAGCTTTTATTACAGATTCGTCATTGATGCGATTAATTGCAGGACCTCATTTTGCTTCCGGAAATCCTGAAAAGATATTTAATACTGTAGCCGGAATCATTCTTGCTTTTGGCGGAATGGGATTATTCATGATTGGTCGTTTTATCGGATCTCTTTTTATGTCATGGTTCAAACCCAATAAGCTTCTGTTTATTTATGCTTTAGCTTGTGTGATTTTATGCGGGTTTGTTATAAGCGGAATTGGAATCATTTCAATGATTGCATTGTGTATGATTTATTTCTTTATGTCGATTATGTTCCCGACTATTTTTGCATTAGGACTTAAGGATCTGGGAAGTCACACCAAACGTGCATCATCATTTTTGGTAATGGCAATTGTGGGTGGCGCAATTTTCCCTGCTCTAATGGGATACATTGCAGATGTCAGTTCAATGAGAATAGGCTTTGCAGTACCACTGGTATGTTTTTGTTTCGTTTTTTTCTATGGCATTAATGGATATAAAGTTCGTCACAAATAGAAGCATGATGAATTTGTAATTAATGTTCATTTTCAATACGAAAAGATTTATACACATTGTAAAAAGGGCTGAATAAACTAATTATTCAGATTGTTTATTCAGCCCTTTAAAAAAACAAGAGTAAGTTTGATCAATTGTCGATATTTCAGGATATTTGCAAGAAATTAAGATAAGGAAGGGAGATTATGCCTGAATTTACTTTTATAACTGATGAAAATTCAAGTATTACGAAGGTTCAACAGTTAATTCATGCAATTACGGAAGCTATTGCAACCGGAGTGTTACAGGATGGCGATGCGTTGCCATCTGTAAATAAATTGAGTAAAGAGAGTTTGTTATCGAGAGATACAGTTTTTAAAGCATATTCTTTGTTAAAACAACGAAACGTAATTGCTTCGACTCCAACTAAAGGTTATTTTGTAACAGGCGAATCGTATAAGGTTTTTGTGTTGCTTGATGACTTCAGTTCGTTTAAAGAGCAGCTTTACAATAGTTTTAGAAAGAATCTTCCTGAAACCTATTCGGTTGATCTGGTCTTTCATCATTACAATAAAGATGTTTTTGAGTCTTTGATTCTTGGTGGACTGGGACGGTATTCCATGTATGTAGTAATGAATTTTACGAATAAGAAGATCGAAGATGTGGTTCGTAAAATTGATCCGGCGAAGCTTCTTATTCTGGATATGGGTAAAGTTGAAAAAGATGAGTTTGCCTATATCTGTCAGGACTTTAATCGATCCGTCTACAAGTGCTTAGCTGAGAGCGCTCCGCTATTAAAAAAATACAATGAGTTTGTTCTGGTTTACCCTCAGAAACAGATTGCTCATCCAGATGATATTGTCAAAGCATTTAACCGTTTTTGTGCAGATTATAATATTCGTGGAAGAATTGTAAGCTCTATAGAAGAATCAGATGTTTGTGCTGGTACTGCCTATTGGGTTATTAAGGATATCCACATGGTGAAAGTGGTGAAGGGGTGTCGCGCAAAAGGATTAAATCCGGGAACTGAAGTCGGAATTCTTGCATATAACGATGCACCGATGAAAGAGATAATCGACAAGGGAATTACCGTTATTACTTCTGATTTTGAGGAGATGGGTTTAAGGGCGGCAGAATATGTGCAGAATAAAGAAAAAATCTGTAAGATCTTAGATGCTAAGCTGATTATTCGGGGGTCTCTTTAATCTTATTTGATAGCATTTTGAAGATTGATCTTTTTTAAAACTTGGATTTATTATCACTTTTAACAATCTTTACCCCCTCATTCTGTGATTGGCATGATTTTAGTGTAGGGATTTTTGCATTCTTCGTAATGTGTCGTACAGAATGTGTGGGAGTATTTTAATTGAACCTTTTACATCTATAGTTTATGAAGAAGATTGTTTTAGCTATTGCATTGGCAATAGTAAGCGTTTCAGTATTTGCTGAATCTCCATTAAATCTGGGTTTAAAGTTTGGACTTAATAATTCACGTCTTTCTACCAATCTAAGTGATTATAAACAAGAAAATATCAACAATTATCTGGCAGGAGCGTTTGCCCGTGTAAATGTAGGACGTTTTTATCTTCAGCCTGAAGTTTATTATAATAGCAAAGGTGGAGATTTAATGGATAAAGCTTTGATGGATAAAATCAATTCTTTTGACTTTAAAACTGTTGATGTTCCTGTTTTGGCCGGTATAAAACTCTACAATACTTCTAGCTTTAATATTCGCGCAATGGGTGGCCCGGTGATGTCATTTGTTACTGAAAAGAGCATTGAAACGAAAGATCTGACCATCGATAATTTTAAAAATCATTTTTTTGGATGGCAGTATGGGGCAGGAGTTGATTTTCTTTTTCTTACTTTCGATGTTCGTGTAGAAAAATCTTCCGGCATTACGACTAGTTCTCAAGTCAGTCCTTCAACTAAATGTTATCTCCTTTCTCTTGGAATGAAATTATTTTAAGTAAAAAGAATGAGACTATAGGAATCTTAATGTGGTTACAGTTTTTATCGTATCTTTAAAAACTGTAATCTCTCTTAATAAGCAGCTACGCTTTAACGACTGGTTACTCTGTTGGTGAGAACTGTGGTTAAAGCGTAACTTTTTTATATTATCGATGACTACTATTTTAAATAATTGTCCGGATAACCATTATTCCCAATACATTTTTATTCTTTTCAAGATATTTTGTCAAGGGAAGATCAGATATAATAACTTTCCTTTTTTCACTTGAAGCATGCATAAAATGGATCTGACCATTTAATAAAATAGCTAATCCGACATGTGTAATGTCGAGTCCTTCAAGCTTTGGAACTAAAGCAATCACATCCCCATCTTTTATGTCCTTCTCTGCCTTGTCTATATTCTCTGTTGGGATATAGAACTTCTGGTGTTGGTTTATAAAGTCTTCTGCTTTTTTTATCTGAAGCAAGTCTACAGAGTCTTTTAGAAGAGGATAAATTTCAGAATGGGCAGACATATAGTTGATTGTCTTATTATAAGGAATGCCGCCGAGCTTTTGAGTCATGTCTTCTACTCTTCCTTTTTCCTGATTTTCAATCATCCAGTCTGAGAAATAATGTAATCTGGAGCCATATCCGTTGATATTTCCATTACGATACCTAAATGCACGAAGTGTATCACAATAGGTCTTAAAGCTCGGTTTCCTTTGGTTAAGGACACGATTTAAAACAACAACATTTTCAACAAAGGTAACACAGTCAAGTTCTATCAAATTAATTCGCAATCTTTCAGGCCTCCCTTCTAAGGTGTGCCCGAAATAATTAGAGTTTAGAAAGAAGCGCCCAATCTGTGTTATCTTGTTTGTCTTCTTCCCTTTTGAATAATCATTCCTGAGTTTTTCAAAGATATGAACATCTTGCATGGTATAATAAACAGAGTCCTTTTGCAAAATCGTGTATTGATCTGCCTTAACAGGATTCATCTTTACCGTGCAGAATAAGAAAAGACTTAGCATTAGAATAGAGAACTGAGATTGGGCTTTTCTGCTCATTGTGTGATGTTTTAACTTGTTATATTTCAGCTTGTCAGAGTTGCCTTTCTGATGTTTTTTAAGCTCTGATTTATCTTTTGAAAAGGATATTGTAAGATGCTCAATTCCAAGTTTATTAGATTACTTTCCGTCTTGATTGTTTAATTGAATCCTGGCTTTTAATTCAATTGTTCGGATTCTGTCCTTATAGGTATTGTGACCATTCATTTTTACCACATCGAGTGATGCATCGGAATTATCTTCCCATCGGCGACATAGATATAAAGGAGAATAAATTCTTCCAATTTGATAGTGTCTGGAAATAGAGAGACCTACTGCATAATCCTCTCCATAATTCACATTCGGAAGTTTATTTTTGCGGAGCAGGGGAGTGTAGAAAGCTCTTGGTGCTCCCAATCCGTTAATACGAAGCGCATTGTTGCGTCCGTTTTCCGGAGTCCACTCTTTATGGTCAATAATGCCGGGGGGAATCTCTTCTAATTTGAAGTTTACCATTTGATAAGATCCGACAACCATTCCGCATTTTTGTTCATAGAAAGTTTCAATAATTTTCTGAACAGTGTGTTCATTGATATAGAGGTCATCACTATCAAGCTGAATTGCAAACTTACCACAAAGAAGATGATTGATTGCTTCATTCCAGCATCCTCCGATTCCAAGATCTTTTCGATCTGGTCTTAGATGAATAATATTATTATTTGAAGCGGCATATCGTGCCAGAATTTCAGTAGTCCCATCGGTTGAATAATTATCAACAACGATCAGGTTAAATGGGAAGGTTGTTTTTTGAGTTAAAACAGAATTAATTGCATCTTCAATGGTCTTTACCCGATTCTTTACAGGAATAATCACACTGGCTTCAACGATAAACTGGTTTTCATCGAAACGTAAGTCGTCAAATCCAGGTTTTAGATATCCCCCGATTTCTTTTAAGTGTTCGGTGCAGGATTGCTCCATCTCAATTTGTACCTGTCTGTTCTTCGGATCTACATAATCAAAGATCTTTTCTCCTGAGCGACGGTTGTCGATTTCAATTTCTGTATAGAGATATTCAGGAATTCTGAAGAATGACCATTTCTGAGATAACTTTAGCCGTAAATCATATAGTCCGGCAAAGGAATAATTCGTTTGGCATCTATCGACTGTTTCGCGAAACGCTTCACTTTTATAGATTAATAATGATCCAAAGTTAAAATCATCGCGAAGGCTTCCTTCCTGATAATCGATTACAGGATGAGATGACAGCACACCTTCTTTCATTTCGTAATAATCAGAATAGATGAAGCCGGCACCGGTATCTTCCCCGACCTGTATGAATCTCTCTATTGCAAACTGACTCAATGCAATCGGGCTCGTCTTAGTGTAGATGAGCAGATAGGAAGCATCTGCGTGTTTTGCAATCAGCTTTATAGTTTCAGTATTATTGATGCTTTCTGCTTTGAGCCATTCACAATCTGCAGGGAGAGTTTGTGGCTGTTCCGCACTTATGATATATACTTTGTGTACAAGTGAGCAAGCTCTTAATTCGTTTACTGTATTTTCAATGCCTTCACCAAGGCCGTAAGGAATAAAACAGTTTATAGTCATGATTTTATTTTGAAATGTTTAAAGGATTAGTCTTCTTATTAAAGAATCTGAACGTACGGGCAAAAAATACTTCAAGCTGTGATGGATCTGTAATGGTCTCAAGAGGAAACCCGATTACGACCGTTTTGTAATTCCCCCAATAGGCAATAGCTGCACTTTTTGTATTCTCGACATAGCGGGATATTGTAAATGCCCCCTCTCCTGCAGGAAGAATTGCGTCAGGAGATTCAACAGTATAGATGTTGGGATTAAATATTGAGTTAAAGCTGATGGAGTTTCCATTTCCTCCAAAAAGTTTACTGACCAATTCTACTTGACCTATGCGAGCTGCATGATTTGTTAATGGTTTAAAATGAAGCACGTGCTCTGCAAATTTTAGTGCTTGAGTGTCTTTCTTCTGAACCAGATCACTTCCGACATAGGCTCCTGAAATTATTAGATTACCACCTGCTTCGGTATATTTAGTGAGCTCATTTTGCAGAGGTCGGTTATAAATTCCAAAACGAATATTCCCGTCAGAACAAGTCGTTGTGCGTTCTTTACCCAGAAGAAGATCAATAACGTTATAAGATGTTGTTGCAAGCAGCCCTTCTTCGAAAGCCTCATGGCTTGAACTTACATAGGACCGACCGGCATCTCTGATAGCTCTTC
>JAUZOB010000279.1 GCA_030706665.1 Bacteroidota bacterium | reverse complement strand
ACATTGCCAATGAAAATATTCTCACAACCATAAAAAGCCGTGTGATAATTGTTCGTACGGACAAGCTCAACATCAGAAACCTCGATGTTTTTTACCTTCCACATCCCAATTGGGATAACATGGATCCGATCGTTGCAGTAACGGCGGTAATCTCCTTCTGCAAATTGCTCGTCAGTACTTTCCACATCCGCCGAACGGATCTTTCCTGGTCCTGTGATCTTCACATTCTCAATTTCTTTGCATTGGATAAGCGGCAGGTTGGATACATGCATGTTATGGGTCCAGTTGATGCCCGGAATAACCCCTTCATGGCCATAAGCAGGTTTATATTTGTAGTTGCCTTCATCTTGTGATTGCCAGAGGATTGCTCCCTTTTCGAGATGCAGGTCTACATTGCTTTTCATCATGATGTTCGTTGCAATGTAACGCTTTCCATAAAATGAATTGTCACTCCTTAAGACAACATGTCCTCCTCCTTTGGCTGAAACATCATTGATTGCAGCCTGAATGGCATCGGTATCATCCGTAAATCCGTCGCCTTTTGCCCCGTAGTCTAAAACACTAACGGTGCGTTTGGGAAGTCTGAATGAGTAAGGATTGTTCTCGAAATCTCGCCAATTCTCAATATAGAAACGTGGAGCAATTTTTACAGAATTGCCGTTGTTATCCTCTACGACAGCAAGAAATTGACTGCTCAATCGGGTAGTCTTTCCTTTTTGTATGGGAATTTTAGTAATGATGAATTCAGAGGTTATTGGAGTTTCATACAGTTTGGACATCTGTGAAATGTCATCGGTTTTAAGCAGCATTGAGGTCTCGTAAATCGCTATTCTGGAGAATTTATTCTGATATTCAGGTGTAATATGCCCTTTCACTGTGATGTTTTTATTTGAAGCCCGACAAGCAGTAATTTCACCTGCAAAAGGTTCCAGTTTTGTCTCTTGTTCAAAAGTAATACGATCGATAATGATCTTTCCGCTTCCATCGAGCGGTTCGATGCGAAGTCCCATTAAACGGCCTTTGGCTTTCGGATTATTGGACAGGTTGAAATAGTAAGCGCTTTTGGGTGAATTTGACTGTATGTTAAATGTTTTAGATTTTAAGTCATCATAAACCTTGTCATCGGCGGTAATAAAACTAAGCTTAAGCTTTTTTGCCGAACTCCGGTTCTCCATGATAAAAAACATCGTGTTGCGTATTTCAAGAGTCGGGTTGTATATCCCATTACGACTGTTGTCAAATGAGGGAGAGGTAAGCGAGGACCCTTTCTGAAAAGTATATTCCAAAGCCTCGTTGATTTGCGCGACCGTCCCCTTGGTCGCCGTGAAGAGGGTGGCGGATCCTTCTTTTTTGAAGGTTAGATCTAACGATAGATTGGGTTGATTCTTATTCGGCGCAGCTTCCAATTGAAAGAAGAGAGAAGCCAGAAAAAGGGTTGTGGCAAGTATAATTGTCCGTTTTAACATTGAGATATTAGTTTAGTTAATATTGCTGTCAGTAATGGATAATTTTATAGGATGATACAAGATTGTTTGATTAAATGATTTAGCAATGAAAATTAGTTATAGTAATTACAAACAACAATGTATAAAATGGCTAAGCATTTACATAAAATGATATTTCAAAAAATGAAAAGGCCGGAACTACTCTTACTGGTAATTCCGGCCTTCCTATATTCTGAACCTATTGCTATGGATTCTTGATCTAAATCAATAGGTATCTGTTCTGTTTATTGTTGTTTACAATGAAATTTTTGCTGAAGAAAGAATCTTTCGTGAATTCTCACCGGCTTGAATTTCGTATGAACATTTGTCAACAACCCATCCCTGGACGTTCTCATCGTAATAAGAAAAAGCATCAGAGCCAAGGTCAAATTCAACAGTTTGGACTTTCCCGGCTTTTATATAAACTTTTTTGAATGCCTTCAATTCATGGACGGGACGGCTTACTTTCGGATTAATCGGTTTTACATAGATTTGAACGACTTCGTAACCATCTCTTTTCCCGGTATTTTTGATGTCAATTTTACAGGATACCTTGTCATCCTTTTCCTGTAGCTTTAATTTTCCATAAGAGTATGAGGAATAGCTTAATCCATGCCCGAAGGTAAATTCAGGTTCTACATTCTTGGTGTCAAAATATCTGTAACCCAACATGAGCTTTTCGGTATAATTGACAACGTCATTATTCTGTGTGCCGAACTTAACACAGGGAGAATCTTCTAATTTTTTAGGCCATGTAAAAGGCAATCGCCCGGAAGGGTCGATGTTGCCAAACAGTATATTGGCTATTGCGTTTCCACCTTCCATACCCGGGTACCAGGCTTCTAATAAAGAAGATGCATTTGGTAGCCATCCGCCAAGCTCCAGCGGAGAACCGTTGATGAGCACAACATTTACATTCTTATTCTGTTTTGAAAGATGATTGATCATTTTTTCCTGTACGGCAGGGAATGAGAGGCTTGATCTGTCTCTTCCTTCCGTGTCGATGCTATGGTCAATTCCCCCAACAAATACAACAGCATCTGCTTCTTGTGCCGCCTTATCGATTTTAGACCATTGTAGTTGTTGGTCAGACGATTCCGGCATTTCCCATTCGATGCGAATAGCAGCATCTCCAACCGCTTTCGAGTAGCTGGTGCACAAATGATAGGGTACTCCTTTTTTTAAGTCGACAGAAGCTGTTACGGTTCCCATTCCCTTACCTTTATCGGCAATTGCGATGGGGGCTCCGGCCCATTCATCGTGATAGCATAGTGCTGAACCACCAACGATGAATCTAAAAGTATATTTCCCGTCTACGGGTGGAATTATCTCGGCATCGAAACGAGCTTCCCTGAATTCATTTACATCAATACTTGGATCGGGTGATTTCATTTCCCACATGAAATTGACGTTGGGGACAACCTTTTCCAAAACAGGTTCTTCTTTGCCTTTTATATAATATCTGGCTCTGAACCCTTTTACTCCGTTAATCGGTTTCAAAACATCTGTCGGAATAAGATTGAATCCGCCTAAGTCGTCAGAAGAAATATAGTTCACCTTATCTTCTCCCAATATATTCTTTATCCCTTGCAATGCTGTGATTTCATATGGAGATTCAACCCAGGAACTTCCTCCCATCGCAAGGATACAAAAACGTTTATTGGCATTCGGGCCTGTAACCAGTACTTTCTTTACCTGAGTTTTATTTAATGGCAAAGCTTTATTTTTGTTTTTCAACAAAACTATCCCTTCTTCTGCCATTTTAAGAGCAGTCTGTTGGTGTTCTTTTGTATTGAGAGTCGCTCCGGCTTTAAGATCTCTGCCATCCAGTACGCCGATCCGACCATAGATTCTCAGAATACGCCGTACTTTATCATCGATAACACTTTCCGGCACACGACCTGCTTTTACTGCTTCTAAAAGCGGAGTTCCAAAACCACAATTATCACCTCCGGGCATAGATACATCCAAACCTGCAAAAGCCGCTTTTTCAACAGAGCGGGTCTGTAACCAGTCTGTCATGACAAAACCATCAAAGCCGAAATCTTTTTTAAGGATATCGGTTAACATCTTTTTGCTGTCACTGACAAACTCTTTGTTCATTCCGTTGGCTGAAGTCATAATCGTTGCAATTTTTGCATCACGGACTGCAGCCTTAAAGGCCGGAAGGTAAATTTCATGCATGGTGCGGTCATCAATCATCGACATATAGAAATTCCGATTTTCTTCCCGATTGTTACATGCATAATGTTTAAGACAAGCAGCAACACCTTCGCTCTGGATTCCTTTTATATGTCCGACAGCAATGGCACTATTCAAATAGGGATCTTCTGTATAATATTCAAAGAATCGGCCACCTAATGGATCTCTTAAGATATTACAAGCCGGACCTAATAATACACCTCTTCCTAAAGCTCTTGTTTCTTCTCCGATTACTTTCCCTGCTTTTTCAACAATCTGAGGATTCCATGTTGCTCCGAATAGAATTCCTGAAGGGAAAGCTGTTGTTCCGGCCTGAGCATTTGGTCCACGGGGACCATCAGTACATCTTACGTTGGGTATATTTAAGCGACTTAAACCTTTAAATCCCATATCGCTACCGGAACACATTGCAACTTTCTCTTCTATCGAAAGTTGTTTGAGTATCTGTTCTATTTTTTGTTCCAGGTCCTGATTGGTCCCTCCATATGGCTGAGCAGATAGGGGGGCACTCATGAATGAACTAAAAATCAGAACAAGAGAGAATAATGTAAGTTTCATTTTCTTCATATATCGGTTTTCTTTTTGATGATTGCATCTTGTAGGGAGGATCTGTTTTTAACCTTATTTCTCCCTTTGAATTGTTTTATGTGGTTAAACTTTAGTGTTTTACGAGATTTCTGAGAAGTCTCCGAGTTTATTTTAAATCAAATAGGTTCTGAAACGCTTTTGCTTTTACTGGTTCCCAAAAGTTTTCTTTCAACATATTATTGTGGTT
>JAUZOB010000278.1 GCA_030706665.1 Bacteroidota bacterium | reverse complement strand
TATTTTCTGAATTATTCCAACTTTTACCGTTATCGGTACTATATGCAATCTTGATTCCCTTTTTGAAAACACTGTAAAACATAACCCATGTTTTTGAAGATGAAGTTTGTTTCTTCAACAGGTTATTTTCATCAACAATGACTGATCCCGACCAGGCTGAACCAATTCTGACATCACTTGTGTCGAGAGCTTCCGCTTTAATTGCGACGGGGAGGTTAGTCCAGGTTACAAGATTAGTACTTACAGCATGCCCAAGGTTGAACTGTCCGGATTGATTTTGATACGGATTTAACTGATAAAAGAGATGATATTCTCCGTTTTGATAAATTAATCCACTCGGATTTCCCATCCAATTAACTGCCGGGCTAAAATGAGATTGAGGCCTGTACAGTTCATCATTATCTTGTTTCGATTTTCCATAAAGGGACAAAACAAAAACAAATAGCGCAAAAGAAAGAAATACAGCTTTCATGGTTGTATTTAATTTGATTCAAGTCAATAACAAATATAGAGTATAGTATCTGGACAAAAAAGAATTTTCAAATATGATTCGGATATATTTAAATATTCTTTTTTGAATTCCTAAATTGCATGCATACATGACTTTTTAAGAATAAACATGTAAAGGAACGCATTTCAATTCCGAAAAAGTACTTATTGAATTTCATGACAAAAAGAACCTCAATATTAAGATATTCTGAAACTATGAAATAATAAGTAGAATTTTAATATTTAATTTTTAATTTTGAGGCACAAAAATGAACAGAATGAAAGCATTCATGCGCAATATTAATTTCTTTTATTATTATTTCTATTTCGGTTTCTTACCAGGGATCGGGTAGATATCTATTGGCATGATAGAAAATATTTACAAGGGTCCCTTAAACAAAGGGGCCCTTTTTTGTTATTTAAGAAACAGAGAAACATGAAACTAACAATTATTGGACTGGGCTTAATAGGAGGTTCAATGGCGAAAGACTTAAAAAAGAGCAATTTTGCTACTGAAATAGTCGGCGTTGATGCAAATCCTGCTCACCAAAAAGAAGCATTAAAGCTGGGTCTTGTTGATCGGATTGAAGAATTTAATGATGCTCTGAAGCAAACCGACCTGGTGATAATTGCTATTCCTGTGGATAAAATCCTGACTGTTTTGCCTCATGTACTTGATTTAATTGACGCAAATACGACTGTAACTGATGTAGGTTCCACAAAGAAAGTGATTTGTAATGCGGTTAAGGATCATCCCAAACGCGGTAACTTTGTTCCTTCGCATCCCATGTCAGGAACAGAAAACTTTGGACCGCGGGCTGCAATTGAAAATCTGTTTGAAGGAAAGATTTCCATTATTTGCGACCATCAACAGTCAAAACCTCAGCATTTGGCGTTAGTTGAGAAAATGTATCAGGCCTTGGGAATGGATATTGCTTATATGACATCCGATGAACAAGATCATACAACCGCTTATGTTTCTCATCTTCCTCACGTTACCTCGTTTGCTCTTGCAAATACCGTTCTGAACAAACAAAAGCGGAAGATCATATTTGACCTGGCAAGTGGGGGATTTCAGTCAACTGTCCGTCTGGCAAAGAGTTCTCCCGAAATGTGGGTGCCTATTTTCAGACAAAACAAGGAATATGTGATTGAATCGTTAGCCGCTTACATCAAGAACCTGGAAGAGATGAAGAGTGCCATTGAGGATGAAAGTTCGGATAAGCTTCTGAAGTTAGTTCAGGATGCTACTAAAATCAGGGAAGTACTTGATAAGAAAAATCCTTACCTGATTAAAAGAGAAAGAAAAATAGTAAAGTTATATACCCGTTAGAAAATTGAAAGAAAGATGAAATTGGAATTGGATATTCAACCAATCAGCTCATGGTTACCGAATATTAATAACCCTTTGCTGATAGCAGGCCCTTGCAGCCTGGAAAGCGAGGAACAAGCATTGCAAACAGCAAGGGAGCTTGCAAAAGATAAACGTGTATTTGTTTATAGGGGAGGAGTTTGGAAACCTCGTACCCGTCCCGGATGTTTTGAAGGTGTTGGTTCTATCGGATTGGAATGGCTTAAGACTGTAAAAAAAGAAACAGGTTTGCTTGTCGGGACTGAAGTTGCCAATGCACAGCACACCGAAGAGGCCTTAAAAGCAGGGATTGATGTTATCTGGGTTGGTGCACGTTCCACGGTAAGTCCTTTTGTCGTTCAGGAAATTGCTGACGTATTGAAAGGTACGGATCAGGTCGTGATGGTTAAAAATCCATTAAGTCCGGATGTGCCGCTTTGGTTGGGGGCAATTGAACGCCTTCACGCCGTTGGCATTCGCAAACTTGTTGCAATTCATCGTGGTTTTACTTCATTTAGTGAGACAAAATACCGGAACTATCCAAGCTGGAAAACTGTCGTTGAACTCAAAAGTATGATGCCGAATCTTCCGATTATTTGTGATCCGAGTCATATAAGCGGGAAACGCGATTATATCTATGAAGTTTCACAACGGGCATTCGACTTAGGGTTGGACGGACTTATGATTGAATCTCATATTGACCCTTCCTGCGCATTGAGCGATAAGGATCAACAGCTTACTCCTGCTGATTTGTTTGCTGTCCTGGATAAATTAGTCATTCGTTATGCACGGGTTGATAATAAAACCTTCGAGAGTGACCTGGAAAAATTAAGAAGCCGGATTGATTCATTGGATACTGAATTACTTGAACTTCTGGCTGCCCGTATGGAGATCGTAAAACAAATCGGGAATTATAAGAAGGCCAATAAAGTTACTGCATTACAAATAGACCGTTGGTAGACTATGATGGAAAAGCGTGTTAGCCTTGCGGAAAATTTGAATCTCGACAGTTTCTTTATTAAAATCATGTTCCAGCTGATTCATGAAGATTCTATTCGCCAGCAATCAGAAATTATGGATTCTGATAATTAGTCTGTAAAAAAAGGAAGTATATACGCTATGCAATTCATTGATCTGGGTTTAATTTCGTCGGTGAAGTGGATGCATAAATATATCAGGTTCTTTTAGCTGGGAATACAAACAGAATATTAATAAAAGGGAGGATCTTTCAATTTTTGAAAGATCCTCCCTTTTAATTAGAATTATATATGGATCTGATTCAGATCATTATATGCCCATAACCATGATATAATTGTTGCGGTTAATAAAGACATCTCATTGATTAACAGACTGCTTTACCGGCTAATGATTCATCCGATGCATCTTCCTGTTATTTATACTTTCAAAAATATTTCCTTTTTGTAGAGGAAATAGAGCGTTAACCACTCCAGTGCCAAAACGCCTGCAACAATTACACTTTGCTCAAAACTGCCTGTAGATTTTGCAAGCCCGTCAAAGAAATATGTGGAAGTAAATTTGAAGTTAATCATACTACCCATCAGATACATCGTGATGGAGTTTAATCCGATTACTCTAAAGAAGAAACTCCATTTTTGATATTTCCACACATCAATAACAAGGTAGAATAAAGCAAGGAGTAACATACTTATCCCTCCTGTGAGAAGGTTAAAAGATGAAGTCCACAATGCTTTAATGATCGGATATCTATAATTGAGCAATAAAGCAATCAAAATTAATCCGATTCCGATACTTGCCATGAAACTGGTTTTTTTGTAACCAGAGAATTTTGGATTACGAAGCAGTTCTCCACATAATGAACCTAACAGAGTTAACACTGAGGCTGATATGATACAAAGAATCCCTTCCGGATCATAGACTGTTTTGAACGTGTGATTATACAGAAAAAATCGGTCAATGTAACTGTTGATACTCCCTTCTTGAGTTAAAACCCCTGCTGCACTGCCCGGTACCGGAACATACAATTGCACCAGTGCATACCCTATTAGGATGGAAAGTAATGCGACTAACCTGATTTTATAAGACTTGGTATTAAGAATAATGAGCGCCGCTATCAGGTAAGCAAATCCGATTTGGGATAATACACTCGGAATTCGTTGCGTGGCAAAGTTAAATTTGAAAAATCCGTTGTATACTAGTCCTAATCCGAATAGAATCAGTGCTCTTTTTACGACCTTCCAAATCAATTTTTTCATAGGAACTCCTGCTTCCTTCTTTTTTAGTAATGCGAAGGGAATAGAAACTCCGGAAATAAAAATGAAAAGAGGGAAGATCAGATCATAGAAATGAAAACCTGCCCATTCAACATGTTCCATTTGATCGGCAATACTGTTCATCCATCCCCATTGTGTTGCTTTTGCTAAAGCTACAAGCAGTGTTTGTGCCCCGATAATCCAAAACATATCGAATCCTCTTAAGGCATCAAGTGATAATAATCTTTCGGATTTAATAGAATTCATGGCTTTGAGAATAATATTTTAATTTTTATTGAGCAATTTAAATAAAAATCTTAATAATTCTTGATGACGAATTATAATTACTTAATAACTTAAAGTTAAACACTGGGAACATGCAGTTAGGATGATTTGTACACATT
>JAUZOB010000277.1 GCA_030706665.1 Bacteroidota bacterium | reverse complement strand
TGTATTCTATGTTTTGAGTTTCGGGCATAATATAATAGCAAATAGGTTGATATTTGTCTTTTTTAATTGTCAGAATTTGAATAAAGGTAAACAATTGTTTAGAAACAATCTGAGTGTGGTGGAAAAGTTTTCAACATAAATAATTACAATACAAGCTGCTCTGAGCAGATAAAGCATCTGACACTAAAACAGCATTGGAGAATCCATTTGGCATTTTATTTCGGAGGCATTATAATGTCAATCAGATTGCCTTGAGAATAAATATCTTGAGTGATTTTTTTTATTATTCAGTCAAGAAGCCCATGGGCAAATGGATACGTTGATATGAATAGATCCCCAAAAGCTCTAACATGTTTTCATATTAGAGCTTTTGGGAGCAAATCTATTTCTCATCTAAATGCTATTGCACTAATTCTTTGAGCATCTGATCAAGGTCTTATTCCGACTGTTAAAAAGAAATATTTAACCGCCAGGTTGCATATTTGATTCTCCTGATTGTATTAGCTTTGTTTAGTTTAATTAATTCATGATTGGGATGAAGAGAATATTCATAGTAATTGTTTTACTGGCTTGTGGGCTGAGCCTTTGGGCGCAGTCAGCTCAGGTGCTGGTAGAGTCCGCCGGGAGCAGTAAAGAGTATCCCGGAGCACCAACGATCGTTGTATTTGACAGCACAAAGGTGAATGTTGAAACGACCGGATTAAGCCACTATTTTATGCATCGACTCTACAAAGTGTTGAATGCGCAGGGTGCATTGAATCTAAAAGCTGTTAAGATTGATTATGACCCGTTGTCGGCTTATGTGGAAATAAGAAGGGCTGTTATATACAGAGCAAATGGCGAACGGCAGGAGCTTAAAGTGTCAAATGTAAAAGATTATCCGGCTCCGGCACGCATGATTTATTGGGGTGCACGGGAGAAGATGCTGGAAGTTGGCAGATTGGATGCGGGGGATGCCCTTGAGGTTGAATTCTACAGAAAAGGGTTTACTTATGCTCTACTTCAATCCGACGATGATCGTTATATTCCACCGATGCGCGGACATTATTATGATATTGTGGAGTTTTGGTCATCAGTCCCGCTGCTTTCAAAAGTTTATACGGTGAATGTTCCCAAAGAAAAACAACTTCAGTTTAAGTTTTATAACGGCGAGTGTACTTCGTCGGTTGAGTTTAAGAATGACCGGGCTCTTTATACATTTAAGGCAAAGAATATTATGCCGATGGAGCAGGAACCCCGTCAGGTTGCATTATCGGATGTCGCTCCCAAGCTGTTGATTTCAACCAGCCCGGACTGGAAAGCTAAATCACTTTGGTTTCATAAGGTGAATGAAGATTTTGGAAGTTTTGAAGCAACTCCGGAGGTTAAAGCACAAACGGAATTGATTCTGAAAGGGGCGGTCAGTGAACAGGACTCAATTGCCAGGCTGACTCACTGGGTTGCTGATAATATTCGCTATTCGGGGATCTCAATGGGACCGGGCGAAGGGTATACGTTGCATAAGGGGGCGATGACTTTTCTGGATCGGTGCGGGGTTTGTAAAGATAAAGCCGGAATGCTTATTACGATGTTGCGGGCTGCCGGTTTTGAATCTTATCCTGCAATGACAATGGCCGGTTCGCGTATCGATTATATTCCTGCCGATCAGTTTAATCATAGCGTGACGGTTGTCAAACACCGGAACGGGAACTATGAGATGCTCGATCCTACCTGGGTACCTTTCCTGAGAGAGTTGTGGTCGAGTGCAGAACAGCAGCAGAATTACCTGATGGGGGTGCCCGAAGGGGCAGATTTATTGGTGACTCCTGTTTCTGCACCTGAGAATCATTATTATCGTATTTCCGGTACTTCTACCTTAAAGAAAGATGGTTCGCTCGAAGGTGAAATGGAGGTTACCGCCGAAGGACAGAGCGATGCTGCTCTCAGACGGTTTTTTACAGGAAGTTTTAAGACGGATTGGAAAACCAATATTGAAAAGGAATTGCTGAGAGTTGCTCCGAAAGCTATCCTTGAAGAGTTGGATTATGGCTCCGATCCTTATAATTATATGGCCGGACCGATTAAGATCAGGATGAAATATCGCATCCCTGAATTTGCAATCGTGACCGGGAAAGAGATTATCTGTAATCCGTTTATTGCGGCCCGAATGTTTCATAATCAACAGGGACAGCTTGCTTTTAATATAGGACTGAAAGAACGTAAATATCCTTTTACGGACAGATGTTCCAGGCTGGTTGAGCTGAACGAAACGGTAAATCTTCCTGAAGACTTTTCATTGGAAGGTAAAGCTGTTCGTGAAGAGTCGAATGGGAGTGGAGCTTCTGCAAAAGGATCATTGGAACAAAAAGAAACCAGGTTGGTTTTAAATTATGAGGGGAAGTATTTTAAACGGGTTTATGCTGCCGAAGATTGGAACTCATTTAAGAATGCCGTAGAGATTCAGAATAAGCTTACCGAAACCCCAATAGTTCTCCTGTCCCGTTAATTCTTTTAAAACAAATTGAATGATGAAAAAGATATATCTGTTTATAATCGTATTATTCTGTACCCTATCGGTTGTATCTGCTGCAACAGACAAGAATGACGCTGTTTATAAAAAAGTATTGATGGAATATACGCTGAACCCTGACGGGAGTAGCGATTATCATTATTCCCATGAATTGAATCTCCTTACCTATCTTTCTTCTGACAGACTCTATGGAGAAACATTCATCGTATATAATCCCGATTTTCAAAAGTTGAAGGTAAACCGTTCCGAGACAAGGATGCCTTCCGGGAAGATGGTAAAGTCTCCTTCGAATGCTTACAATGAAGTTTTGCCTGCTTACGCGGCCAATGCTCCGTTCTTTAATCAGCTCAGAGAGATGGTGGTGACCCATACCGGCATTGGCCCTGGTGCCACTCTTTTTGAGGATTATACGATCCATACACAAAAAGGAATGTTTAACGGATTGTGTGGAAATGACGAATTAGCATTTACTTCGCCTGTCGAAGAGTTGACTTATATTGTGAGAGTTCCTGCAACGAAAAGTATTGATTCTAAGATCCTGAATATTGAGGGTGCTTTTTCGGTTGTCAAAGAAGGGAAATGGAAAGTCTATAGATGGATTGTGAAAAATATTCCTGCCAAGACCAGAGAGTCTTACCAATTAAGTGACAAGCTTGGCGTTCCCCGGATCATTTTTAGTACGGGAGAGGTTTGGAAACCGGTGCTGGCACAGAAAGCCTATTTGTTTCAGGTAAATGAAAAGATGAAACAGGAGCTGGACAAGATTAAGCGGGAGAATAAAAATCCGTTGGATCAGGTGCTTCGAATTCAAGAGTCTGTTGTGAACGATGTAGCTTATGCTCCGGTTCCATTTGGCGTTACCGGTTTGCGTTCGAGAACGGCTGTGGAATGTAGGGAGAGCAACTATGGGAATGAAGCAGAGAAGGCGACATTATTAACAGCATTGTTGAAGGCTGCCGGGTTTAAGTCCGATTTAGTTGTGATGATTCCGGATGAATATCTTGTGAAGAATGTTGTCAATCCGCTTGCGATCAGTAATTTTTTCGTCCGGACAGAGGTTGAAACGGGCAATTCGATCCTTTTTTCCCCTCTGGCTATCAATGATCAGGATTTAGCTTATTCAATCGGAGGAAAAGAGGTGTTTGTATTGGATGCAAAGAAAATGTCCGTGTCTGCTAAACCTGTTGCTGCCGGCAATAGTTGTTTGATGAATGTAGATTTTAGGCTTTCGAAAGAGGGGGCACTTATCGGTAAAATAGAAGCAGTGGTAAGCGGAGCTGCCAATCCCTGGTTTATGCTTGAGAGAAGTAAAGATTTTGCCGGACATCTGGTGAATAATTCCATTACCGGCGAGGATGTAAAGTATGTAGAGATAAAACAATTAACCAAACAGCAATCGGCTTTTGTTTTGTCTGTAGAAAAGAAGGATGCTTTGATCGTTTCGAATGATTATTGCTTTTTGTCATTGCCTCAATTCAATTATAAGCTGACTAATTGGAATATGATAGACTTCCCTTCGGAAAGAAGTGAGAAGCTTCAACTGTTAGCACCTGTCTCAGAATTATATAGGGTACAGATTGAGATTCCAGAAGGATATGAATTAATAAGTCCGCTACAGAATAAAGAGATTAAAAATGAGGTGGGAGAGTTTTCGTATGTGCTGAAAAAGAACGGGAATGTGATAGAGGTCGATAAAATTATTAAGATTGTTAACCCGGATGTGAATCCCGGAGCTTCGTACAACAGTTTGAGGGTATTGATCCAATCCTGGCTTGATAAAAATAATAAGGAGCTGATTTTGAAGAAGATTTAATAAAGAAGCCCAATCCTGAATGGATTGGGCTTCTTTTGTATAAGTGATTGAATTTTGCCCGTTTAGGTGGGGTATTCAATTTGAGCTGTTCCTATCATTTGCCTGTTATTTGTACAAATCCTTTTTCGTGCTTTAGAACAAGAATCTTTGTTTTTTCATTATAGGTCCATTCT
>JAUZOB010000276.1 GCA_030706665.1 Bacteroidota bacterium | reverse complement strand
TCTATCGTAGAAGAGGGATCAACGTTCTATTTCAGGATTCCGATGATTTATTCCCCAGATCCGAATTAAAAAAGCTGTACCCAATGCCACCAAAATAATTTTTCATTAAAACGAATTAAGTGGGTTTGGAGAGTAAAAAAGAGAAAGGAACTATTTTCTATATTATTTTTCCCGAAGATGTTTTATTAAACACCCTCTGACGGAGTTAATTTACAATAGAATCAAAATTAATCAGTTAGAGCTATTGACGATATAAATGGAATAAGGCCGCAACAACATGCGACCTTATTCCATTTCTTAAAGCAGAACGTCTGCCTATTGTTACGTTGACCTATGAATTGTTATTCAAAAGCTTTAAATGCTTTCTGAATACGTTCTACAGCATCAAGAAGCTGCTCTTCGTTAATTACAAGCGGAGGTGTAAATCGAATAATATGCTGATGGGTCGGTTTGGCAAGGACTCCCTGTTCCTTCATTGCAAGGCACAGATCCCAGGCCACTTTCCCATTCGGTGATTTAATTGAGACTGCATTCAACAATCCTTTTCCCCGAACATCTTCAATCCAGGGAGATTTAATGTTCCGCATTTCCTTACGGAAGATCTCTCCCATTTTATAAGAATTATCAACCAGATTCTCATTTACTATTACATCCAAAGCAGCAATTGCGACTCTTGCTGCAACCGGATTTCCACCATAAGTCGATCCGTGTTCTCCGGGTTTGATACACAACATGATCTCGTCATTGGCTAAAACGCACGATACCGGAAGCAGTCCACCCGAGATAGCTTTTCCCAGCACAAGGATGTCCGGGCGAACCCCCTCATAATCACATGCCAGCATCTTACCGGTTCTGGCCAATCCGGTTTGCACTTCATCGGCAATAAATAGAACATTATACTTTTTACAAAGCTCCCAGGCCTTTTTCAAATAACCATCTTCAGGAACATATACTCCGGCTTCAGCCTGAATAGGTTCTATCAAAAATCCGGCAACAGTCGGATCACTTAGGACTGTTTCAAGCTCATTGAGATCATTGTACGGAATCTTAATAAAACCGGGAGTAAATGGGCCATATCCACTATAAGCATCCGGATCGGATGACATAGATATAATTGTTATGGTCCGACCATGAAAATTCCCGTTACAAACCACTATTTTAGCCTGATTATGAGGGATTCCTTTGACTTTATAAGCCCATTTACGGCACAATTTTAAAGCTGTTTCATCGGCTTCGGCACCCGAATTCATCGGCAGCATCTTATCATATCCAAAGAGCTGATGCATGTATTCTTCCCATTCGCCTAAAACATTGTTATAAAAAGCACGGGAGGTAAGTGCCAGCTTTTGTACCTGATCAATCATGGCCTTTACTATTTTAGGGTGACAATGACCCTGATTTACTGCCGAGTAAGCAGCAAGAAAATCATAATAACGATTTCCTTCTACATCCCATACATAAACACCTTCGCCTCTCTCCAATACAACCGGCAAAGGATGATAGTTATGTGCACCATAGCAACCTTCTTTTTCAATATAGTCCGAGGATTTCAATTTTTTAGTTTCGGTAATCATAGCCTGTTATTTTTGATTGTAGGTTAAATCTTTATAATATACAGATTTAGCGAATCCGAACCATATTTCAAAATATTAAGACCTGTTTAAGAATAGGTTTGCAATAGATTATTGCTATTGATCTGGTGCGAAAATTACAACTGTCAATTACAAAAGATAAAGGCTAAACCGACAACGGCATCAGTTTTATATCAGGGAGTAAAAATATTGATTTGCAGCCAACCCCATTATTTCCAAAACCTCAGTAACACTACGTCACTGAGCAAAAATAAAAGGGCAGCAAGCAGAAGTGTTTGAATCCGTCTGAAGATCAACAAGTATATCAGTAAGGAAATAATTATCAGGACCATGGACCATAAGAACCAGGTGTAAAGAAATTGCATGACTGAAGATTTTGTAAAAATCTGTTCTGTCAGCTCAAAAATATGAATTCAACCGAATAGCCCCAAAAATATGAAGCTATTCTGGTTTCCGGTTTTTATTCTGTCGTTAAGGTTTCTGCTTCCAATCTCTTTTATTTCGGGAAGGAAATTTCCTAAAATTCCCTTTGTGTGATTTCCCGGAGGACTCAGGATTATAAGCCGGTGAGTCGCCTAATTCCGGAGGGACAGGAAGTTTAAGGATGCTTGATTCAATCAGATCTTCGATCCGTTTGAACTGAAGCTGGTCTTTATCGTTGATCAGGGTAATGGCAACTCCTGTCGTTGCAGCTCTTGCAGTCCTTCCGACACGATGTACATAATCTTCGGCATCAGAAGGGACATCATAATTGATAACCAGATCGATGTTGTCGATGTCAATACCACGGGATATGATATCCGTTGCGACCAACATCTGTGATTTTCGGTTGCGAAATGCCAATAATACCTCTTCACGCTTTTTCTGATCCAGGTCGGAATGAATTCCATCCGCCGCAAACCCGATATGACGCAACTCTCTCACAATCTTATCAACATTCGACTTTCTTGCTGTGAAAATAAGAATGCTTTTCAAATCAGATTTATCTTTCAACAAAGTCCTCAACAAAGGAATCTTCTGATTATCGTAAGCCAGATAAGCACATTGCAGAATACCTTCGGCAGGCTTGGAAACAGCAATGTTTATTTCATGCGGATTCACCAGAATGGACTGGGCCAAGGTACGGATCTTGGGAGGCATCGTAGCAGAAAACATCAGGGTCTGACGCTCTTTGGGAATCTGACTGACAATTTTCTGTATGTCGTCAAAGAATCCCATATCCAACATTCTGTCTGCTTCATCAAGAATCAAATGTTTGATTTGTGAGAAGTCGGCCAGCTTCAGGTTCATATAGGAAATTAACCTTCCCGGTGTAGCAATAATAAGTTCTGCACCTTTCTGAAGAGCCTGTTTTTGCTGTTCCCACAATCCACTGTCATTGCCACCGTACATTGCAATAGATGAAATCGGAAGGAAATAGGTAAATCCTTCAAGTTGCTTGTCAATTTGCAGGGCAAGTTCACGGGTTGGAACAATAATCAGGGTATTCACATCATTTCCCTGATAGCGTGCAAGTTTATTCAGAATAGGAAGAAGATAAGCCGCAGTCTTTCCGGTTCCTGTCTGAGCACAGGCAATAAGGTCATTTTCTTCCAGGATAACAGGGATTGCCTGTTCCTGAATGGGAGTTGCTTCATCGAAACCCATAGCTTCGATACCTTCAAGCACTTCTGGCAAAAAATCAAATTCTGTAAATTTCAAGGTATAAGTCTTTTTCGATATTTTTTATGCAATCTGATTACTCTACATATAACACTAAACCCTTTAAATATTCTCCTTCGGGGTGATAAATATTTATAGGATGATCGGCAGGTTGGGTCAACTGATGCAGAATCCTGACATTTCTTTTAGCTATTGCGGCACCTGAGAATACTGCATTGCGAAAATGTTCGCGGCTAACAACCTGTGAGCAGGAGAATGTAAAGACAATTCCACCAGGCTTAATCTGTTCAAACGCTTTTGCATTCAACCTCTTGTATCCCTGAAGAGCCTGACGCAGATTATCCCGATGCTTTGCAAATGCCGGAGGATCGAGAATAATGAGGTCGTATTGGTCTTTTATATCACGCATGTATTCAAAAGCATCAGCGACAAAAGCTTCATGGCGTGAGTCACCCGGAAAGTTCAATTCGACATTCTCTCGGGTAAGATCAATGGCTTTTGCCGAAGCATCAACTGAATGGACCAAATTGGCTCCACCTTTCATGGCATAAAAGGAGAAACCTCCCGTATAGCAAAACATGTTGAGTACAGAACGGCCTTTTGAATATTCTCCCAGCAATTTTCTATTCTCACGCTGGTCAATAAAGAAACCAGTTTTCTGTCCTTCTTCCCAGTCTACTCTGAATCTGGTAGCATACTCCTGCACAATCTCAGGAGCACTATTGCCGAACAAATATCCGTTCTCAGGATTCAAGTCAGCTTTAAAAGGCAATGTTTTATCACTTTTATCATACACTGCCTGTAATTGATCTCCCATTACAGCACGCAACGCTTCGGTCAGTTGTTCGCGAATCAGATACATGCCCACTGAATGCATTTGCAATACGGCTGTCCCATTGTAATAATCAATAACCAATCCGGGTAACCCGTCACCCTCTCCATGTACCAGACGGTAAACATTGGTCTCAGGATTAGCGGTAAGCCCTAATCTCCGGCGCAATTCAAAAGCACTTGACAGTTTGGACTTCCAATACTCCAGATCAGGTTGAACCGGAACAAATGAAAAGATACGGACTGCAATTGATCCGATTTGATAATGTCCGATTCCCAGGAATTGTTTTTCATGGGAGAACACTTCAACAATTTCGCCTTCCCGGACATCTCCTTTTATCTTTTTAATCGCCCCGGAAAAGACCCAAGGGTGAAACCTTAGCATTGACTGTTCTTTCCCCGGTTTCAGAATTACC
>JAUZOB010000275.1 GCA_030706665.1 Bacteroidota bacterium | reverse complement strand
ATGATGCCTTTAAGGCTCCTTCTGTTGTTCCTAAAATATTTGACATATCCTGATAGGTGATTTCATCAAAATATTTCATATTAAAAACCAATCTTTGTTTTTCAGGCAACTTTAATATTGCTTCCTGAAGTTTCCGTTGAATATCATCTCCATTGAAATGAGGATCTGCTCTCAATGTCTCAACTAGATAATCTGAGATTCCATCGTCAGAATTCGTTGCCTGACGTTGTTTCTGTTTTAAAAATGACAACGCTTCGTTGGTGGAAATACGATATAGCCAGGTGAATAAAGATGATTCTTCTCTAAAGTTATCAATATTTCGCCAAACCTTAATCATTGTCTCTTGAAGAATGTCGTCGGTGTCATCGTGATTCACAACGATCTTGCGGATATGCCAATAAAGCCTTTGCTGGTATTTTTGCACCAGCATCCGGAAAGCTTTATTTTTATCTTTCCCTTCTTTCAATTCAAAAATAATATCCTGATCGTTAATCGTCATATTGTTTCGGGGATCACAAATACAATGATATGACTAATCTTTTATAGAATAGTTTAAAGTTAAAGCTTATTTTTTATTTTTCATACCGGGTTTATGGTTGTAAATGCTAATACTTGAGCTTGATTGATCTGATTATTCCGATTATACTGGAAGCGATTTGAAACAATAAATAACTTTTAAGGCTTTCACCCGGCCTTTGTTTTAATATTCAACGAAAGCATTAACTTTGCATCCCTGAATTAGTTCAAAAAATTATATATGGGATTACAATGTGGAATTGTTGGCTTGCCCAACGTTGGAAAATCTACTCTTTTTAATTGTTTGTCGAGTGCTAAGGCACAATCGGCCAACTTCCCTTTTTGTACCATTGACCCGAATGTCGGCGTTATCACGGTTCCGGATGACAGATTAATACAACTTGCAAAAATCGATAACCCTAAACGGATTATTCCAACTACCGTTGAAATTGTTGATATTGCAGGACTTGTAAAAGGAGCCAGCAAAGGTGAAGGTCTTGGCAATCAGTTTCTGGCGAACATTCGTGAAACCGATGCCATTATTCATGTACTTCGTTGTTTTGACAATGATAATATTGTCCACGTTGACGGATCTATTGATCCGGTTCGTGACAAAGAGGTAATCGATACCGAATTGCAGTTGAAGGACCTGGAAACAATTGAAAGCCGCATCTCAAAATTTCAAAAACAGGCCCAGCATGGAACCGATAAATCTGCTAAAAAAATAGTGGAGATCGCCACACGTTATCGGGATGCCCTTTTACAAGGAAAATCAGCACGCGTCGTCGAATTGACTGATGAAGAAGCACAATTGACCAAGGACTTTTTCCTGCTCACCAATAAACCGGTCGTTTATGTGTGCAATGTCGATGAAGCATCGGCTAAAGAAGGGAATCAATATACCGAGGCTCTTCGTGAAGCAGTTAAAGACGAAAATGCGGAAGTGCTTGTTATTGCCGCTGCAACCGAAGCCGATATCGCAGAACTTGAAACTTATGAAGAGAAACAGTTATTTCTCTCTGATCTGGGATTGGACGAACCTGGTGTAAATAAGTTGATTCATGCTGCTTATCGCTTGCTGAATCTGCAAACTTATTTCACTACAGGTGCTGATGAAACAAGAGCCTGGACTTTCCATAAAGGAATAAAAGCGCCTCAGGCTGCCGGAATCATCCATACTGACTTTGAACGCGGATTCATTCGGGCAGAGGTGATTAAATATGCTGATTATATAAAGTACGGATCTGATGCTGCCTGTCGTGAGAAGGGTAAGATCGCAGTCGAAGGGAAAGACTACGTTGTTCAGGATGGAGATATCATGCATTTCAGATTTAATGTATAAGAATTTCGTGATATAACACATATAAAAAAGGTTGTCACGTATGACACCCGTTATTTATAGTAATGATTTTGAGGACGGGAAGAAATTCTTGTCCTTTTTTTTAAAATTTAAAAGCTAAATCCATTAGCTTTGTTTTACATGATTTAAACTTTAAACCAAACGATATGCGCAAATTAATCCTGATTACTTTCGCTGTATTTGTTGCTTTTGCCTGTTCAAAGAAATCACAGGAAGGCGGTTTCGTAATTTCAGGTACGCTGAGCGGAATAACCGATGGAAAAGTTATTCTGCAACCTCTGGAACCGGATTTGAATGCAAAAGCCGATACTGCAATCATTACCAAAGGAACTTTCGAATTCAGAGGGAAGCTTGCAGAACCCGATGTGTATGTGTTAAGTGTTGACGGAAGAGAAAGCAAACTGATGTTCTTCCTTGAGAATTCGAAGATCACGATCAAAGGAAGTGCTGATTCTTTGGCAAAAGCCGAGGTGAAAGGTTCTGCTTCGAATAACGATCAGAAACTGTTTCGAAGTATGGTTGACTCATTACAGAAGGTTTACAGTGTCGAATCGATTGTGAAAGAATACAACATGTCGAACGATGCACGAAAAGTCGAAATACGTGCTGTCTTTAATAAGTTTCAAAATAAAGCGGACAGCTTACAGAAAACTTTTATCAAAAGACACCCGAAATCATACTTTTCTGCATATGCTCTTCGGAATATCTCTTACTCACTCACAACAGTTCAGTTGGACGAGATGATCAAAGGATTTGATGCCAGCTTGCAAAACTATAAGTATATCCGGATCTTGAAAGAAAGGATTAAAAAGTTGAAAGCTGTTGAAATCGGGAAAATTGCTCCTGACTTTACCCTGAATGATAAAGATGGAAATCCGGTAAAACTTTCCGAGCAATATGCCAAGTCACAATATCTCCTGGTTGATTTCTGGGCTTCATGGTGCGGGCCTTGTCGTGCTGAAAACCCTGCAGTTGTAGCTGCTTTCAATAAATTCAACTCCAGAGGATTCAATATTGTCGGTGTATCGCTCGATGAAAACCGCGATATGTGGGTTCAGGCTATCGAGAAGGACGGACTTACCTGGACTCATGTTTCAGATCTGAAAGGATGGAAAAGTTCAATTGCTCAGCTTTATGCAGTAACGGCCATTCCGTCAAATTTTCTGGTTGATAAAACCGGAACGATCATCGCGATTAACCTGAGAGGTGAAGAACTGAATCAAAAGCTTCAGGAATTAATGTATTCGGCTCACAGATCGTATGATAAATCAGCTCCGGCTACCGGAACTGCAACTTCAACCACGCCTGCTGCCGAACCAACAACAGCACCGAAATAATTTCATTCAAATTGAATTAAACAATACCTTCAAGGATTTGTTTCCTTGAAGGTATTGTTGTTTTATGTATATATGGAAACACTGACACTTACAACTCCGGCACTGTTTTTTTCGGCAATCTCATTGATCATGCTGGCTTACACCAATCGTTTCTTAGCCTACGCTTCAGTAGTAAGAAATCTGCATCAACAGTTCAAGGAAAATCCCAATGTAATCTTGCTGGGGCAGATCAACAATCTGAGAAGAAGGTTGCGATTGACGCAGTCGATGCAAATCCTTGGAATTACGAGTTTGCTTTTGTGTGTAGTGTGCATGTTTCTGATTTACATTCAATGGACTTTTTCCGCTGAACTAATCTTCGGGGCAGCCATCGTTTTGTTAATCCTGTCACTTGCTTTGTCAATCCGCGAGATTCAAATTTCTGTCAAAGCGCTGGATCTTCAGCTAAGCGACATGGAAGAGCCGAATTCTGTAAATCCTAAATAAATTAGTTGCTTTCTACAACCTGTCCTTTTTCGCGGTACAAGTCGACTTTCCCATCAAGGAGAACAGCAATTACTGTAACCTGATCATCCTGTACTTTTTCCGGAACATCGATATAAACAATTCCGGGAACAGAACTCCAATAAAGCTTACCGTACACTTTCCAATTCAGCTTAGCCCCGTCACCAACAACCCAAATCCGGTTAATCTTATTTTTTAACCCTTTGATTTCAATCGGGCCATTGGGCTTATAAGGCAGATAGAGATAAAGGATATCACCTTCTTTATTCAGAGCGGTCGGACCGTAAAAATGTCCATAAGGAATACCTGCTCTTGTTCCATAGATCGCTTCTTTGTGTTTATTGGTCCAACGGCCAAGCTCTTTCAGTATGTTTACCTGCTCTTCCGGAATTGTGCCATCGGGTTTCGGACCGATATCAAGAAGCAGGTTTCCGCCCATGCTGATACAATCTACCAGAATCCGGATAATCTGATTCGGCGATTTATAATTGTGATCGTTGAACTGATATCCCCATGAATCATTGGTCGTCATGCAAAGCTCCCACCATTTTGAATCCGGACGGGTAACCGGCAGTCCTTGTTCCGGCGTCGCATAATCACCATATCCTTGCAAACGTGAGTTTAAAATTACACCCGGAACCCATGATCTAAGTTGAGAACTTAGCTCTTTAGCTTTCCATGCTGCTGCACTTTGTTCCCAGTCTCCGTCAAACCAATATAGGTCAGGTTTAAACTGCTTTGAAAGTTCTTCCAGCTGACAGAAATCGAATTTCACGAAACGATCCCAACGAACAGAATCTTTTTCGTACCGTTTTTCGGTT